>DOCA01000066.1 GCA_003503995.1 Holosporales bacterium | reverse complement strand
TGCAACGGCTTCGATTTTTCCATGGCCAAAACGATGTTCTCTATCAGCTGGAACAAGGGCGTGGCGAATGGCAAAGAAGTTTACAAGAGAGGCCAGGGTATCCACCAAAGAGTCTACAAGAGAGGCTTGAATGCTGACAGAGTCTGTCATAATCCATGCAACAGATTTAATGATCAGTAGAAAAACGGCTACACTAACGGAAGCGTAGGTTACGGCTTTTAAGAGTTTTACGGATTTTTGGTCGGTTTTTGTTACCATAGGTCTAGGAAAATCTCTTATTATCAGGCAAACTTAATGTATGCTTATCTTGTCAACATGAGCATAGGCTACGATACCACATTGAGCAGGGATTACCACATGGCACGTTTTTTCAAGGCACGTTTTATCTTAAGCTTAAGTCTGCTTAGCCTTTTAACGGGCTGTGCCTCTGACCCAATTTGCCCCTGCACAAAAGATCAACCTAACCCTTGCCGAGAAGCAGAGGATGATACATTTCCAACAGAGATCCTTTTGCGTTCTTATGAAGGCAGTGCTCTTGGTGGGTTCTTGCCGTCCAATGTACGTCTAACGCCAGCTCAGGCCTTTTATGCGCTGTTGGAGCACGGCAACAGGAGTGATGCCTCTACGTGGGTTGTCGGGGATGATAAAGAATATTCTGGTTATTTTGAAGTATTCCCTCCGACACAAAAAGGAACTTTAATCTGTCGAAAATTCACCCAAGAAATGAAGCTCAAGACGAAAGGCTATGGAGACCGTTTTTATACGGCCCACGGAGAAAGTTGCAAAAATCCGCCTAATACATGGCGCATCGTTAAAGAGGTGCAGCCGTTTAAGACCTTGTAAGTCTTGGAAAGACTATAATGGAAATGAGGCGCTATCCAGATGAAATTAACCTTTTCAATTAGCCTGATAGCCGCCTTGTTTTTTACAGCAGTTTATAGCCTAGTTAAGTATATAAAATACCGCAAAGCCCTTTCTGAAATATCCTAGGACTAACTATTTCGATAGAGAGATTTTGAGAAAATGAAAAAACCCTCTTGCGCTTTTTTAATCCCGTTCCTATATACAAAGGGAAGCAAGGAAAAAGCGTATGAAATCACAAAAAAAACTCCCCCCCAAACTTAGTTTTCCAACCATTGGAAAAATTACTAAAATAGATGTGGAAAAAGTGGTTATTCCTGCTGTTATTCCTTACCTTTCAAAAAGTGGCCAACTTCTGCTGCCAAAGGGTTTGCTCCCTATTTTAGTTAAAGAACCTGAGGATATAAAAATGGTAGAAAAAGCTCTGATGAAAGGGCGCTATCTTGGTATCATTCAACCTCTAAAAGAACTTAAAGACAAAAAGTGCCTTTATCAAGTTGGGTGTGTTGGACGCATTACAACTTTTTCAGAAAATGAAGATGGAAGTCTATATTTGATTTTGAAGGGAATCCGTCGTTTTGTTGCTAAGGCCTCGAAAGCTGGATTGCTTCATGTGGACTACAGCCCCTATGATGATGAGCGTGTTGCTTTTGATGGAGATAAACCAAGTGATAGAGGCCGTTTGATGGGACTTTTAAAAGGATACCTAAACAGTATCAATATGGAGATCAATTGGAATGACATTACGGCAGCTAGTGATGAGTCCCTTGCGACGTCCCTTGCAATGATGTGCCCCTTTGAGGCTAATGAAAAACAGGCTATACTGGAAAGTAGCACTATTAAAGAACGCATCGAGATGATCACGGCTTTTATTGAAATGAGCACCATAAAAAAGTCTCCCTTTGACTGGATGCCCCACTAGGATAAAGAAAAATCATGGCCCAGATGCCCCTTGAGATTGATGAAAAGTTACTTGAATTTATCGTATGCCCCGTGACAAAAACGACGTTGTCTTACGATCGGGATAAGGGAGAGCTCGTTAGTAAAGCGGCTCACCTTGCTTTTCCCATTCAAAACGGTATTCCTATTATGTTGGTCGATGAAGCACGAAAACTAGAAAAATAGCTTCGGTTGTGCTAAAGTTCTTTGATTATTTAATTTGAGTAAAGATATTGATATGAAACCCTATACCGTTTTAACTGTACCTAACCCTAAATTACGTCATGAAGCGGCTCCTGTTGCAGAGGTCAACGATGAGATTCGGACAATTTTTGAGCGCATGATTGTGACGATGGAAGTGGAAGATGGTCTTGGTCTTGCTGCGACCCAAGTTGGTATCGATAAGCGTCTTGTTGTGATGAGTTTTGAGGATGAAAATGGTGCTACCCCTCATCATGACCACGATCATGAAGGAGGATGCTGTGGTCATCACCATGGCACCATTTATCGACTGGCTAACCCTGAGATCATAGAAAAATCCTCTGAGATGCAAAAACTTATGGACGGCTGCTTATCTGTGCCAGATCAACATGCAGAAGTCTCCCGTGCGAAATCTGTAAAAATACGCTATCTTGATGAGAACAATGAAACTCAAACTCTTGAAGCCGATGGTTTACTTGCTTTTTGTATTCAACATGAAATCGATCATCTAAATGGTGTTCTTTTTGTGGATCATTTATCAGCTATAAAGCGTAAGTTAATTATTCAAAGGGCCATGAAAGTTGCTGCTCGGTATGAGAAACAACGCAACGCCTAGAACCCCTTTTCAGAGATTTCTATGGAGAGTCCCTTATGTTGAAAAAGCCTTTGCGCATTGCCTTTATGGGCACCCCTGATTTCTCCGTGCCGGCTCTTCAGGCGTTGATAGGATCTCCCCATGAGGTTGTGGCTGTTTATTCCCAACCCCCTCGCCCCAGTGGTCGAGGGCATAAGGTAACCAAATCCCCCATTCAGCTTTTAGCAGAAGCAAATGATATCTCTGTTTTTACACCTAAGTCCCTACGTTCATCCCAAGAACAACAACATTTTTCAAATCTTAATCTTGATTTAGCTGTTGTTGCGGCCTATGGCTTGATTCTACCCAAGGAAACCCTCGAAGCACCTCGTTATGGTTGTTTCAATATTCATGCCTCTTTATTGCCTAGATGGCGCGGCGCAGCACCGATTCAACGAGCAATCCTAGGAGGAGACTCTGAGACAGGTATCACTTTGATGCAGATGGATATTGGTCTTGATACGGGGAATATGCTTGCAAAGGAAACTCTGGCGATCACGGATCAAACAACAGGAGAAAGTCTCCATGAGGCACTCTCTTCTCTTGGTGCTAAAATGCTTTTACCTCTTCTAGACTCCATTGATCAGCTGTCGCCAGAAACGCAGAATGATACAAAGGCAACCTATGCTGCTAAATTAACAAAGGCAGAGGCAGAGTTGGACTTTACCAAAACAGCCCAAGATCTTGATCGGCAAGTGCGTGCATTTACGCCTTGGCCAGGCTCTTTTTTTAAGTGGCAAGATAAGGTCATTAAAGTTCTAAAGACCCATGTCGTTGAAGAGACTCAAGGGGCCAAAGCAGGTACTTTGCATGTGACCAAAAATCAATTGTCCATTGTATGCAAGGAAGGGGCTCTGTCCCTAGATTGTATACAACTCCAAGGGAAAAAACCTATGGAAGTAGCCGCCTTTTTGAATGGATATAAGCCCCAAAATGGTGACGTTATAGAGGTGAAAGTTTAAGATGCCTCGTTATAAGTTAACCTTAGAATATGAAGGAACAGGTTACGTGGGATGGCAACACCAACCTGATCTCCGCTCTATTCAGCGAACTCTTGAGGAGGCTGTTTTTAAGTTCTGTCAGGAGCAAACAGAGGTTTATGGCTCTGGTCGAACCGATGCGGGCGTCCATGCATTGGGTCAAGTGGCCCATGTGGACCTTGAAAAACCCCAAGATCCTTTTAAAATTCAACAGGCTTTAAACTATTACCTGGCGCAAGAGACCATTGTTGTTCTGGCTGTTGAAGAAGTTTCCCAGGATTTTCATGCGCGCTTTTCAGCAAAAAAACGTCGCTATATTTATAAATTGATTTCGAGATCAGGCCCCTTGGCCCTCCAGCGTGATTTGGCATGGTATGTACATCGCCCGTTGGATTTAAAGGCTATGGAAGAGGGGGCCCGATACCTTATTGGACGCCATAATTTTACAACCTTTAGAGCGGCTGCTTGCCAGTCGAATTCACCTTTGAAAACCCTTAATAAGCTTAAGATTACGCAAGAAGGTGATGTTTTTACCTTTGATATTGAAGCCCCTTCATTTTTGCACCATCAGGTGAGAAATTTTGTGGGCACCCTCAAGTTGGTAGGTGAGGGAAAGTGGCAGCCTCTTGATGTGAAGAGTGCTCTTGAAAAGCAGGACCGCCGCCAAGGAGGCCCAACAGCACCCAGTGGTGGATTGTATTTTCACAGTGTACATTACTAATAAACAGATTGTTAGGGTCTACATTTGCGGATATTAGACCTCTAAAAAAAAACAAAAAGAACGCCTTTTTATGAAAATTCTCTTTATTACCTCTACTCGAATTGGCGATGCAATCTTATCTACGTGTCTTTTACGACACTTGGAAAGGACGCATCCCGAAGCTCGTTTTACCATTGCTTGTGGTGCGTTATCAGCGCCTCTTTTTGAGGATTTTGAAAAAGTAGATCGATTGATTGCTCTGACATCAAAAAAATATGGAAAGCATTGGATTGAGATTTGGGGGAAGAGTATCGGAACAAAGTGGGATCTTGTGATTGACCTTCGAGGGTCTGCCCTTGCCTTTTTAGTGCTCGCTAAAAAGCGCCTTGTGTGGCGGTCGAAAAAAGTAGAAAAACACCGTGTTGAACAACTCTGTGATTTGCTGGGGCAGGGAGGATATGAAATACCTAATCCGCAACCGCACTTATGGCTCTCTGATACTCGCTTGGAAAAAGGGCTCGCTACCATTCCGTCTCAAAAGTCGCCTTTAATTGCTATTTCGCCCCTTGCCAATTGGCCAGGGAAGGAATGGCCACATCCTCAAATGGTTGAGCTTCTTAAGCGTGTCAGCTCCGAAGAAGGTCCTTTTCAGGGGGCGAAGTTTATTTTTTTTGCAGCTCCCAACGAGCAAAATCGACTATTAGAATTTAAAAGCCATTTTGAAACAAAAAATCTTATTGAGGTTGGAGATTACTCTCACCTTTTAGACGTAGCAACTTTAATGAAACAGTGTGATTTTTTCATTGGGAATGATTCTGGCTTGATGCATATGGCAGCATCTCTTGGTCTACCAACCCTTGGGCTATTTGGCCCTAGTTATGACTTGTTTTATCGTCCTTGGGGTAAAAAAGCGCATTTTTTACGTACGCCAGAACCTCCGCAAGATCTCATTGATCGCGCTGATGGGGGAAATGAAGAACTTTTAATGCAAAACCTGACGGTTCAAGAGGTTTATAGTCACGTAAAAGATCTTGCTATTTTATATAAAACCCGCTAAAAGTAATCCAACTCCTTGCTGGTCTTTATAGTAAGGCTGGCTTTGTTGAGTTTTATCAACCTAACCGAAAGGAGATCGTTATGACTTTATATGAAACGATTTTTATTGTGCGTCAAGATATGGCCCCAAGCCAAGTTGATGCTTTATCTGAGAAATATTCTGGCCTGATTCGCGATGGCGGTGGTTCTGTTAAGAAGACAGAGTACTGTGGTTTGCGTACCCTTGCCTATCCTATCAAAAAGAACAACAAAGGGCATTATGTCCTTATGAATGTTGCGTCAAATCCTGCAGCTATCAAAGAAGTTGAGCGTCAGATGTATTTGAGTGATGACGTTATTCGCTATATGTCCGTTTGTGTTGATGCTCATAAAGATGGGCCTTCTGCTCTTTTGAAATCTTCAAGAAATAGCAATATTCGCGATATTTCTATGACTGTTTCTGGAAGAGATTCTGGTCATCATAATAAGTCCCATGGATCTGATGATGGCTCATCTAATGATGCAACACCAGCTCAAGCTGAATAAGAAAGGAATTCAAAATGTCTGAACGTAATGACCGCTCTGAACGTTCTGGAGATGCTTCCGGAGAACGTCGTCATTTTTTTAAGCGTAAAAAAACCTGCCCTTTTAGTGGGGAAGGCGCTCAAGCAATTGACTATAAAGATATCAAATTGTTGCAAAAATATGTTTCTGAACGGGGTCGTATTATTCCACGCCGTATCACAGCTGTTTCTGCAAAACATCAACGGGCTCTTGCAACGGCTATTAAGCGTGCACGCTTCCTAGCTTTGTTGCCTTACACTGTAAAATAAAAAATGATGGAAAGCGCTGCAAAAAGTGTTTAATTTCACAAAAAATCAGCGCTTCTCTCATCCACTCCTAGGAGGGCTCTTAAGTGCCCTCCTTTTTTCTTTTCTTTGGCGCCTTATGGGCGATTTTTCAACTATTTTTGCTATCATTCCTTTGTTTACCCTTGGGTTAATGACGCCTGAGCCTAAACACCTAGCGCCAGCTTTTGGTGTGTCTTTGCTGGCTGTTGCTCTTTTTTTAGGTATTGAGAACACCTTGGGTTACGCTCTTTATGTTGGGATACCAGGATTGGTGCTGCCTTATTTTGCTCGACAATGTCAGAGTGAAAAAGGCAAAAAGATTTGGTACCCTCTAGAGCGCCTTGTGGGGATGCTTGCTTTTTATGCCTTGATTTCGACAACTGTTTTAATGCTTGTGTGGCACTTTTTTGGTATTGGTGAAAAAAATCTTGAGACATTAAGTAGTAGCTTAAAGCAAGTGCCTCTTGAGGCGCAGGATCAAGTCGCTCTTTTAATGACCTATTTGAAATTATTGTGGCCCTATATACCGGGTATTAGCACGGCTTTGTTTGTTTTTATGGTTGCCATTGCAACGTCTTTAACACCAAAATGGTTTAAGGCTCATAAGGTTGATTTTCCACGCCCCCTTTTGTTGCTCTCAGAGCTTTACTTGCCATGGTGGTGTTGGAAAGTTTTTGCTGCCGTTGGTGTGGCATGGGCTATAGCCTTACAATTTGAAATGCCTGCGCTTCAGCACGCTTTTGGTAATTTGCTCGTTCCCCTTGTAGCCCTTTTTATCCTTCAAGGACTTTCCATTGTAACGACCTTTGCAAAAAAACAAAAAAACACTCAGATGCTTCTTGTTATTTTCTATGGTTTCGTGCTAGTTTTTGGATGGACTTTACTTGTTTTAATTTTGGCGGGTTTGCTGGAGCCTTGGTTGGATCTTCGGACGCGTTTGACACAGAGAAAAGAAAAGGAGTAACTCATGGAAGTTATTTTATTACAACGGGTTGAGAAGCTTGGCCAAATGGGTGAAATTGTCACTGTAAAGCCTGGCTATGCTCGCAACCACCTGATCCCTAAGGGATTTGCAGATCGTGCGACAAAAGATCGTATTGCTCATTTTGAAACGATGAAAAAGCAATTTGAAGCGGATAATATCAAGAAGCTTGACGAAGCTCAAGGCATTGCTAAGAAAATGGAAGGCCTTGTGATTGAGTTTATTCGCCCAGCTGGTGATACGGGTAACCTTTATGGATCTATCCGTCGTAAAGATATTGCGCAAGCGGTAAGTGAAGCTGGTTTTTCAATTACTAAAAACCAAGTGCAAATTTCTGAGCCTGTAAAACATATTGGTGTTCATGCCGTTGCTATTCAGCTCCACCCTGAGCTTTCAAGCTCTATCATCGTGAACGTTGCTATGACTTCCGAAGAAGCGCAACTTCAATTGAAGGGCGATAAGAAAGAAGAAGACGCTCCTCAAGATGCGGATGTTGCTGATACTGTGGATGTTGCGGAAGAAACAGCGGCTGAATAATTTTTATATAGTCGATTCAATAAAACCCCAGACGTCGTTTCTGCACTCCTAAACTATGTAGTATATTCGTCGTCGCTGGCGCCTAGACTGGAACTTTATTGAATCGACTATAGCTTCCTCAGTTGATAGTTGCGAAAAAGGACCTTTAAAAGGTCCTTTTTTTACGGCATTTTGTGAGTAAAATTAAGTTTTGCAGTGTAGGTCGATCCAGCCAATATTACCATCACTTCTGCGGTAAACCACGTTAATGGCGTTATTTTTTACGTTGCGGAAAACGTAAGCACCCTCTTCTTTGAGGTCAAAGCGTGTCACGGCTTCGCCAACGCTCAAAGTTGGCACATCGGTTTTTGTTTCTGCAATAATAGCAGGCGAGAGTTCTTTTTCAGCAACATAACCATTTGTTGGCGTATCAGCATTCATGACATAGGAAGAAACTTCTTCAAAGTGGATATCATGATGCTTATGGTGATCATCAACCCAATTTTTATGGCGGCGCACGCGGGTACGTAGTTTATCGAGAGCATTTTGGAAACAAGAATAGGCATCTCCGCCTTCTCCGCGTGACCGTAGATTCAACCCTCGCGCAAGATGAGCATTAATATCTGCGGCAAATAATGGCCCTTGCTTTGTTAATGTAATAGATGTTTCAAGGGGGTTGATGTTATGTTTTGAGGTGAGTTCGTCTAAACCAGATTCAACGGATTCGCGAAACGAATCGCTAATATCAATATGACGACCTGTAATTTGAACTGCCATATGGGACTCCTTTTTCTATGTGTTTTGAAAGACTTGGACGCAATCTTGCACCCTAATTATAGTATACATCTAAAAGGTTAATAATAAAATAACAGCCTGCATTTTTATAAGAGTGCCCCTGCCTATTGGAAACGAAAAAAGAACATTGTAGCTTTTTAATTTTTTGCTGATAGAAAACTAAGGGTATCGGGAATAGGCTTAATACCTTTGATATGAGCTTGATGCCATAGAGCGTACATCAATAGGGTCCAAGCAGCTTGTGTATGATTATCATCTTTGCAAGAAAAAGCGTCTCTTACAAAATCTCTTGAAAAAATAGCTTCAACTTCTTCTTGATGGGCCACAAGAGCAGATAGTCTTGAGGCTTTATTACGAAGCCATTGGTTGAGTTTTGCACGTTTGAAATGGCAGAGGCTGGATAGGTCAAGGGTTGGAAATTTATGGCGTAGTAATTCATAAAAAGCAAACCCTATTTGACCATGATGAATTTTTAAAGAATCATTAAGGCCCATAAGAGCATAGCGTACCTTAGGGTCTAAGAAGGGAAAACGTGCTTCAAAACCATGACAGGTTGTTATCCTTTCAAAGCTAGCCAAGTTTTGTGTGACAAAACGATTTTCATATTCAAGAACTTGGCTTTTTTGAAGGCGGGAGAGTTCGTTATGTTTTTCTAATTCTAGTTTTGCTTTATTAATATCTCCGCTCCAATTATTTAAAAATAGGGGCGTGTCACGAATATATTGGAAAATACCGCGTCGTGGCAGGGCTCTTCCGCCCAAAAGTTTGAATCGTTTTGCAACCTTAAAAAAGGGAATGTCTGCATTTAAGACTTTTGTTCCAAGGGCTGAAAAGAGAAGGGTATAATCAGTTTTGAGCTGTTTGGCTAAATAATAGGTCAGGGCACGCTCTGGAATGTTGCAGGGATCATCAAGGGTTGCGGCGACAAAAGGCAGAGTGCGCCAAAAATCGTGCTCATTAAAAGCGATCTCTGTTAAGTGTGTTACTTTAAAGTGATGCTTCCTATCTTCGCTTTCTCCGTCTAAAAGAAGACTAAAACAGTGGGTGCGTTCTCCGTAACATTTATCGAGTGTGTCGGCCAAGAGATAATCTCCAGGGCGTTCGAGGGAGCAAGCAACATTTTGTTTGGGCTCATCAAGGTCAGCTAGGGCTTCGCAAAGGGCAGCTGGAACTTCCTCAAATGAATTTTTCAAAGAAAGCTTGTTGGGCTTCAAATCGTCGAAGGGGCGATCTTGGAAAACTTTTAAAATTTTTCCCTTTTGGATGATAAGAGTCTCTCCTGGCAAAACCGTTTTGATATCGTGAATGATAGTTTTCTCTCCGACAGTCGTCCCGTACTGGAGAGATTCTTTACGGCCTTGACGATCGATATCAGGGCGAACGCGTTCAAGGCTCAGGAGAACTTTAATTTCAGAGGCGAAAATAAAATAATCATTGTCTGAAAAATAGTAGAGGGGTTTTATGCCTGCGGGGTCCCTTGTTAAAATAAGCTCATCAGCATGGCCATCATAAAGAGCGATGGCATACATACCAAAAAGGTGATGTGTGAATTCAGCTCCGTATTTTTCATAAAGGGGAAAAATAGTTTCACTTTCAAGATTGGTTGAAAAGCCATAAGAAGCCGCAAAGCGCTCTCGCAGGGATTGAGTGTTTAAAAGGCGACAGTCTGCAACAAGAGTTAGTTTTGATTCATTACATAAAGGCTGATGGCCAGCTTCAAGGGGCGCAAGAGAAAGACGTCGATGCACAAGGCCCAGCCCATTTTGAATCGTGATGCCTTGATCATCTTTACCTCGCCTTAACAGCATAGCGCTTAGGGTATGTAAAAGATCTTCAGGGGGCTCAGAGCCATCAACTGTTAAAACACCGGCAATGCCAGACATGTTTTGTTTACTCCCGTTTTAAGTCATTTTAAAAAGCCTTTAAGCTTTGCTTTTTTTAGGTTGAGGTTTCTTGAGTAAGGGTGTGTCGCTATTTTCTGGTAATCCTTTGACAGATTCAATGTAGACGCTCTGGCTTGGGAAGGCAAAGCTACTTCCCTCTTCTTC
>DOCA01000199.1 GCA_003503995.1 Holosporales bacterium | reverse complement strand
CAAGGCGCCTTTATTGAACAGGTCATTCGCCCAACGGGCTTGATTGATCCCCCTTGTCTTATTCGCCCAACAGAGCATCAAGTGGATGATTTGATCCATGAGTGCCTTGAGGCTGCCAAGAAGAATCAGCGCGTTCTTGTAACGACTCTGACTAAGAAAATGGCGGAAGCCTTGACGGAATATTTTGCAGAAGCTGGCATTAAAGCATCTTATATTCACTCCGATGTGGATACCCTAGAGCGCATTGAAATTATTCGAGAATTACGTCTTGGAACCTATGATGTTTTAATTGGAATCAATCTTTTGCGGGAAGGCCTCGATATCCCAGAATGCGCCCTTGTTGCGATCTTAGATGCGGATAAAGAAGGTTATTTGCGCTCAAAAACTTCTCTCATTCAAACCATCGGGCGCGCGGCTCGTAACGTTGAAGGGCGCGCTATTTTATATGCTGACAGGATTACTAAGTCCATGCAAGGAGCCATGGATGAAAATGACCGACGTCGTGAAAAACAACAAGCCTATAACGTGACCCATGGTATTACACCAGAAACCATCAAAAAATCCATTGCTGATGTTCTGGGAAGCATTTATGAGAAAGACTACGTCACCGTTCCTCGTTATGAAAGCTCAGAACTAAGCGGAAAAGAGCGAAAAAAACATATGGATAAACTTAGAAAACAAATGATAGAAGCCGCCACAAACCTAGAATTTGAAGCAGCTGCTCGCCTTCGCGATGAGATCCAAGCCCTTGAAGCTGAAGAGCTGGGTCTTTAAAAAATCCTTCAAAGCTCTTGTGAAATGCTCTCCAAAAAAGACCGTTTACAGACCGAGCTACTCCTTATTGTAGAACACATCTTTTTTTCTTTTTATTTTCCACAAGATCATTAAGATTACAGGATTTTTCTTTCTTATAGGGCTCTCCTGTGATGGGATCACTTATTAAAATAGCCTTTTTGTATAGCTTCTGGGCGTTTATCTTCAAAAGGAGGTTAACTTTCTCATAGCAAGTGAATTTCTTCATTTTAAGAAAATGCTGAACACATCTTACAAAGGCTTCTCTTTCGTTTAACGGAACTTCTGATAACTCTTCAATGGTGCCTATTATTTCATAAGCTACTGGTTCGTTTGTTAGAATTTTTCTAACCTGTATGATAAAAGCCTCTCTTTCATTTAAAGGGATTTTTGATAATTTACTAATGATAGCTCTTCTCTCATATGGCAACATTCTTTTTACGGCAAATTTTCTTGATGTAAGTTTTTGAGCATTGAACACTAAAAAAAAGAGATTAAGAGGCTCCAATTTCATTCCCATAAGCTGATCTTGATGCTCTACAAAAAGATTAAGAGTGAATTCTGGATCATCGGTAAGGTCTTTTAAAGCTCTTGCATAAAAAGCAGGAGGTTTGTCTTTCAGCTCTCTTTGGATATTGCCTCCTATATTTTTTCCAAAAATTTTTGGAAGCCCTTGAAGTCTTTCTTGAAGTTTTTTTGTGATGACGCCAGAAGCTACTGCTCGAAAGGCCTTACATACTTGTGCAACAGATAGCAAATTGCTTTCGTCTAGTTTTTGTAACATAAGCCCAAAAGCATTCTTACTAATAATTGTAAGAGGATTAATCCTTTTTATATTTTCCTGATCATTATTATCATTGAGTTCAGAGGAAAAAGCCGTATTAGTTTTTCCAAAAAAGCTAAGGGCTAAAAAAAATATCATTAATATTTTTTTATTCATTAATATTTTTCTCATTTCACTGTCCAGTTTGCTTTAAAAAATTCAAATTAATAAAATATACTATTCTATTTATAATCAATAAATAAGAATTAAAACTTTATACGTCTACCCGTATAAATACCTAGACATTCAGGAAAATGCTTTTAAAAAATTAATAAACTTAGGAGGGATACGCTAGAAATAAGCATACTAAAAGACATAACCCAGATTAGAAAATCGAAAACAAAAATGAGGCATTGCGCCTCACTTTTAATAATTTATATTTAAATTCTATTTCTATAATAAGCCGTGAGAAAGATCATCTAACGTTTCTTTTGCTTTTTCAATATCTTTCACGGCTTGGAGCTAAGAAGCTTGAACTGCCTCACATTTTTCTTTATTACCCTTTAAAAAGCCTTTTATACCACCCCCATTGCGTGGCTTATTTTGAGCAGCTTCAACAGCAAGGCGAATATCTTCCGTCCTCTTTTTTATGAGAGTAAGATTTTCTCTTTTTGCGGCAACAATCTTTCTTTTAAATTCCTCTGTACCATGCACTTTTCTGATGTCTCCGTTTGCAATCTTACTCATTCTTTCACTTTCTTTGAGTGCAAGACTAGAAAGAGTAGAATTAGCCTGTAATATAAATGCTTTACAAGCCTTGGAGGCGACCCCCTCAGACAATGTCAGGATGCTAACTAAAGAAACTGTTATAATATACTTATTCATTAAAAAACTTTTTATTTATACTTCATGAAATTAAATTTATTATTAATAAAAATATACATTAAAAATATTAACATACAGTTAAATTAAAATATTATTATTGATAAGAACAAATTTCAGAATTTAGCTTACAATGCTCTCATATTGACATCTCCCCCGTGAATACGTTAAAAACAGACATGCAAAAAGAAATAAATCACCTCACAATTCTCGCTCTAGAAAACGCCCAGAAAATCCTTCAAAAGGGTGACCTTGTAGGATTGCCTACGGAAACTGTTTATGGATTAGCGGCTAATGCCTTGAGTGACGCAGCAGTTGCAAAAATTTATGCCTTAAAGGAACGCCCCCTCTTCAACCCTCTCATTGCTCATTTTGCGAATACTGACGAAGCTAAAAAGTATGTACAGTTTAATAAGTGGGCTGAAAGTCTTGCCAAAGCTTTTTGGCCTGGCCCCCTCACCCTTATTCTTGAAAAGAAAAAAGAATGCGGCATTTCCCTCCTAGCAACAGCAGGTCTTAATACCCTTGCCATTCGAGTGCCTGCACACCCTATTGCTCAACAGATTCTACAAGGACTTGGGTTCCCCTTGGTAGCTCCTAGCGCAAATCCGTCAGAGTCTCTTAGCCCAACAACAGCTCAACATGTGAAAACTTCTTTTCCCGATCTATTTGTCATTGATGGAGGACCTTGTACCATTGGCCTCGAATCGACTATTGTGGATTTGACAGGAGAGAAACCCGCTATTTTACGCCCTGGATTGTTAACCAAAAATGATATTCAAAAAGTTCTTTCTCTTAATCTTGCAGATAAAATCGACGGAGCGTCCATCAAAGCACCAGGGCAACTTAAACGCCATTATGCTCCCTCTATTCCCTTACGCCTTAATATCAGTCAGCTTCAAGAAGACGAAGCACTATTGTCCTTTGGTCCCCATACGCTCACTGCCCAAAAAGAAATCAATTTAAGCTCAACAGGTAATCTTGAAGAAGCTGCCGCAAACCTGTTTTCTGCCCTAGCAGAACTCGATTCCTCTCGATGCAAAAGAATTGCCGTCATGCCCCTTCCGAACGACGGTATTGGTCTTGCCATTAATGACCGCCTGAAACGGGCTTCATCATAGGAAACTTCAGAAAATTCTATATTTCTTGAATTTTAATTAAATGTGAGATATCTTACTTAAGAAAAGATTTATTTAAAAAACAGTGAGGATATAATGGCTTCTTTAAACGGTGTAAATTATATTATCGCCATCCCTATTCTCTCTGTTCTCCTTTTATTAGTTGGTGCTTTAACCGCTGCGTTCATGCACCCAGAACGGTTTAAAAATACCCGCACCGCTGTTTTTATTTCAATTATGGGAAGTATGGCCGTTGTCGTTTTAGCCTTTAACGTCATTTTAACAACCATCAACCTTCAAACTCAAAACACTATTAATAAAGCAAAATTTACCAAACAAGCCATTGACGAGCTTTGGCTTTTTCCAAACCAGCTGCTTAAGGATACCCAATATGCGCGTCCAGAATTTCTAGCAAGTTTGTATTACAACAACAAAATTCTATATGAAATCACTAAAAACCAAAAAACAAAACCAACGGTAAAATCAGAGCTAGAAGAGCAATATATATCCCTTGTTTTAATTCAATCTTGGGAAGATTACTTAACCTTGAAAAACTGGGATAATACAGGTGATGAAGTCTGGTTACACAATTTCTTGCAATGGGCTCAGAGTCCGTATTTAAAGGCCGTATATGATAACTTGAAATATAACTTTGCTGACACAACCATCGAACTAGGAGATCTTCTTTTTGATTATGCGGAAAAACTACCTATACCAACAACGGACCCCGAGATTTATACCATAGCCATAACAAAGCTTCTTAGGGATCCAAAGTTGCATAAAATTTTTAAAGCTATCTCCAATAAAGATTAAACACTTAACCGCCCATAGCAGGGATGTTAGCGATTTGCTCATCTTTCAGCTTTAATACTTTTTTGATGTTATCACCTTGCTCTGCTGTGACCATCATCAAAGCTTTAATCGTTGCATTCATACCAAGAAGTTTACTTTCCAAAGCCTTTTTTGTTGCCACCCATCCGTCGATATTAGTTTTGTTTCTTTTACTTCTATTCTTTGCATTTTCTGTTTGAAGGCTTGTCTCAATGCTAGAAATCGACGACATAATTCTAATTTTTTTATCAATAAGGCTTTGTATTTTTTGTTTATTCCCCATGATCAACATAATGTGTGAAGAAATATCATTCCCAACGCCTTTAACACGACAAGCTGTTTACCTTTTCTTCACTGCTTCTATATTTAAACCAAATCGAGGATCAGGGTCTTTGGTCAGATCTTTCATACTTGGCGCATCAGTGCCGCATTCTTTATCATCGACCATATGGCTTGCTTGCGAATGATTAAGACCAAGAAAAAATACAGACAAAACTAAAGACGAAACTAAGATATTCATAACTGCTCTCCTTATTACAAATATAAATAGTGAGGTGGTCCTGGTTGTTA
>DOCA01000198.1 GCA_003503995.1 Holosporales bacterium | reverse complement strand
CGACAATTATCTTGTCCGGTTTTTTGTTCCCTAAATCAGCTGTTTTTCACACCCCCTTTCACTATTAGATTTATGTTGTTTTCAACCCTCCAGAGTTGTGCTTAGTTGTGATAACCGAAAATTGACCACCCTGGTTAGAAGATAAAAGTTACCTTTTTAATACTACAGCGACATTTTGGTTCATAATTTTAGTTCTATCTCTAAAAGACGTTTTTTTCTATGAGATTTGTAGGCCACATAATTTCTCCGCGTGTGATATCTAATTATTTCTAAAGCTTGCTTTTTGTTGAGTGAAGCCAGTGGCAATACCACCATTACTAACCTTTGAGCCTGAGGCAATGTCAACGCCGGCGTTTTTTTTTAAATTTAAGGCGTAGTTGAAAAAGAAAGTTGAGAGCAAGGAAAACATATATCATATGTCGATGCCAAGCTGGCCATGAACGGTGTTCATAATCACCCATTCCAAGATGGCTCTTACCATCTTCAAAGCATTGCTCGATTGGCCAGCGCATTAGTGATGCTTTGCAGAGTTCCTTAAACGGCATATCTTCGGGAGCGTTGGAGAGTGCAAACTTTATCTGGCCATCCGAAGAGCGGCGAAGAAATAACCAAACGGGAGATTCCTCTGGCAGCCCATTTCTGGAAGGGTAAACTCTGAAGGCTGACACATCAGCTATGATCGGTCCTTTAGCACCTTCATCCAAAACTACAGATGTCCACCTAATGTTATGGAACTTAGCTATATTTGAAACTTTTCCAGCTTCAACCTGTCCGGGCAAGATGGTTTCTTTTTTCGGTCGACACCCACGACCTTTGTAGGGAGGGAGCCCCACTTTGGGTTTCTCAAGGAAAACTTTTGTATTAGAACGAATATGGGCGAAGTAACAAAGCCCCCCCGGCAAACTATTTAGAAAATTAATGTCTGAACCAAACGTGGAGTCACAACCAATCCAATCAGCTTGGAAAAGATTGGATTTTGCCACGTTTTCTATAAGTTCAAGAGCAATTTGCAACTTGGTTTTAAATGTTAAATCTGAAGGAACGAGATTGTCCGTGCGCCTTTCCGCATATTCTTCAGAGAACCATATTTTGGGCATATACAACTGGGAAGTGAGCAAACCATAACCTTTTTTGGAAGAATAACCAACGAAAACACCGGATTGACAGTTGTCTATTTTGCCTGCTTCTCCACAATATTGTCGGCTGACACCAACAGATTCTTTTCCTTTTTTGAGGAAGTCGGAGCCGTCAACATTAATCATTCCTCCAGGGCAAGAGATTGTTTCTGACAATATAGTTTGGTGTGTGTTTTCCATTACTTGTTGATCCCAGCGATATGTTTTCATAAATCGTTGCAGAGAACGAACTGATTGTCCTTCTAAAAACTCAAGAGCGATAGGCTCAACAGATTTTGCTTTACTGTTGCTGAGCAAACCGGAAAAATAGGCCAGGCCTAATCGTTGTTGCTCTTTACGATAAAAACAGCTATGAAATTGTTCATGGAAACGAACAATTTCATCAGCGAGGTTACTGACGTCATCTTCAGTGAGATCCATGCAGGGAATAATATTGGGATTCCAATCGGCATGTCGTAAAATCATACGTAATTCCTCCACTTCTTTAGTTGTTGGTGGAGGACGATGAGGGGGATTTATGGGCTTTTGTTTACAACCAATATATGTTCTGAATTTAGGATCTAAAACATAAGCATAAATCTCCTTCTTATTGCCATGAAAGATATAGCCCTGTCCTTGTTTAGCGCTGCCATGGGTAGTGCCAAGGAGTTGCCAGTTGGCAGCTTTGTAACACGTTCCCTTGAATCGTTGCGGATCAACAAAGGTTTCAAGGAACCACAAGTTATTATTGAAATATTGAGGCCAATCCTTTCTGAGAAGACGAATGTTGCGGGAGAGAATATGTGAAGCTAAATGAGGTACATTGACCCAGGGCAAAATCAGAAAACGACTATTGTTGACAACATTCCTGAGATGTAATTTCCGCTGTTCAATTGACCAGCCAATAAATGTATCTCTGGCTTTGAGTTTTAATGCAGGAGCACTCCATGAAAGGGCGGCGATGGGGCGATTATCGATAAAGGAAATATATTTCAGACGATGGCCTAAAAGTTTGCGATAGCCAAGATAATGATAGCTTCTCATGAGATGATCCCAAAGAGGTTCAAGGCCTGATTGACTGGCCAGTTGTAAAGATACTGGCGGAAGAGCCTTGAAGGGGCAGGCTATCGGATCGGTATTGATGTGTTTTGGATTTTGTGACATTTTTGGGTTACCATCAAAAATCACGACAGTGAAAGGACGCACCTCGCCAGTCTTGCCAATTGCAAGTAGATTACAAAGGCCCGTATCCCGATCTAACGTCCTTGATGGAATCATCATACTTGAATGTTTTTCAAAAGTTTATAAAAAAATATCCGTCGCTGTAGTACTAGCATAGAATGAATTATGAAAAATCCTTTTAGTTATACAAGCATTGTTGAAGGCGAATCTTTCTGCAACCGGCAAAAAGAAAAAGATGAGTTGTTGAGTTTTATAATAAATTCTCAAAACATTCTATTATACTCTCATAGACGTTATGGAAAGACATCTTTGATTTTTGAGGTTTTTAAAAAGGCCAAGCACAAACGCCCTAAAATTAATACGATGCATGTTGATTTATATGGCACTCTGTCCGAAAAAGAATTTGTTGCGGCCATACTTTCAAGTTTAAGCCAGATAGAATC
>DOCA01000208.1:3334-3874 GCA_003503995.1 Holosporales bacterium | reverse complement strand
AGGCGAGATAAAAGCTTGTCTAAGGAGACCAGTGTAGAATTAGTGGATGTCCTTTTTTTAAGGCGTTTCGGCATATGGTTATTTTCTAATTAATAATTGGTAAAAATATCAGAATGCAGGGTACCATAAATTAGTAAAAAAAGAAGAAAGCCCTTGTTTTTAATGCTTAAAGCTTCAGTTCCTGCAGCTGTTTGGGCAGAGGGCGTTTCTTTTCTGAAATCTTGTCACCGTGCCAATGTAAGCCACCAAGAAAAGCGCTGCTACGTTGGCCTGTTTTCAAAAGTCTGCGCGAGGAAGATAACTTTACTTTTTTGCGAGCTTTTATAAAGTTTGCCTTGCCCACTTTTCCTAATGTTTTATGTGCTTCTTGAACGGCTTTAAAAAGCTGGAGATCATTACCCGCGATTTTAATGATGGGGAATTTATAATCCAGCTTGTTGATAAAAACAGAAAGTTTCTCAAACGTTGCGTGCCGGATCGTTCCGTACTCCAGTGCCTCAATAACACGAAAATAAGTAATCGCTTTTAGATAATTCAAAT
>DOCA01000208.1:0-3302 GCA_003503995.1 Holosporales bacterium | reverse complement strand
TTCTTGTTTTTTTTCTTTTCCTTGAATAAGCGCAATGACAATGTCGTTTTTAAAACTTTTTTCTCTGTCTTCAATTTCGTAGTTATCTGGGGTCAGATTAAGTTTTCTCAAATCCTCATCTGTTATTGTTGTGTTTATAGGCGGCTGATCTATGTGAGTTATTTCATGAGCAAGCAGAGAAATGGCTTCAGAGAATTTTGCTGTTTGACCTAAGGCTGCCACGATTTCTGGCGTGAAGGGTTTATCTTTAACACGGGAAAAATTGGGATCGAAAACAACAATACCTCCGTTTCTTCCTTTTTTGTGAAGAGTGAACGTAAAAATATCTGTGTAGAGAATCCTTGCCGTGTCGTTAAAAATTCCATGACCTTTTGTTGCATCAAAAAGCTGTGCAGGCCATGTTTCATGTGCGCTTGAGATAAAAAAGTCAGCTTCTGTTTCAGTTGCTGCGACTTCTCGAACTATTTTATTAAGTGTGTTGTTTGTTTTTCTTCTTCCTTTTTTAACGCTTTGATTGAGGGTTATAAAGGAAGAAAAAGCTTTTCTCAGTCGTGGCGCATCAATAAAAAGAACATCCTTTTGGCCGATTATTTCATAAAGTTCTCTCTTCGCTTTTTCTTTCATGTTTTCGGGAAAGTTAAAAGCGGCAAGAGCATTGTCCAAAGAGGAAAGCGCTGTTGGTGATGAATCAATCCGTGTTGAAGTTTTCATTATTCTGTCGTACTTCTGTAATTTTTTTTGTCATAAAATAGAGCCAAACAAAATTAGCAGAAATGTTCAGGGAAAAGCCAGCGAGCATATACTTTCAGGCTCTAGAGTTTGAGATTGCTTGATTTTTTAGCTTTTTGTGGCCCCTCGGGTCTGGTGGCGGAGGCTTTTGCTTTTTCCTGTTTGTCCATATTTTTATAGCCTTCGCATCTAAGTTTCTCAAAAAATTGACGCCCATTTTGTGCCATGTCTAAAATTTCATAAGCCAACATATCGCGGACATTTTTTTGCGCTTCTTTATAATTTTTCATCCCACATTTTTTTAAGCCTATGTGGGCTTCATTTATGGCTTCGTAAAGATGCACATCATTTCTGATTTTAAGAGTAGAAAAATTGGGGTCGATATTTTTTTGTATATATTCAGAAAGCTCTGCAAAAGTTGAATGATCGATGCTGTTAAATTCTAAAGCTTCCATGACGCGAAAATAGACTTTAGATTTTAGGTAATCTGCACCACCTTTTTTATCATTTATTTCTTCTGATGAAGCCTTAATGGCTTTTGCCATTTCTAAGTCAGAACCAACTTCAACGCCTCTGAGTTTCCCTTTCCGGATTGCTGTTGCAACATAAGGTAGTGTTTTAAGAAATTTTCCTGTTTCGTCATATTTCACATCAATGTCATTTTTTTTCAAAGTTTCTTCTGTTATAATTGTGCTTGGCATTCCTTGAGGTACGTGCCCATTTTCGTGGGCAAGTGTGCCGATGGTGTTGTAAAGATCAAAATTGTTAAAAGCAGCCATGACGTCTGGTGTATATGGATTGAAAGAGTTTGTATCTCGAGCTTTTGCATCGGGGAGTTGAGAGTCAATGATAACAAGTCCAGCTTTTATAGTACTGATTTTTCCATCTTTTTCTTTCTCCATTTCGCGAAGATAGGCGTAGGGTTGCGTATAACGTTTGCCTGTTTGCCTATTTGTTTTTGTCATTTCTAAAACGCTATCAAAGACGCCAGCAGGCCAAGACATCGTTTTATCTGATAAAAAGAGGTCAGCCTCTGACGGTTTTTTTTCTGTTGCTTTTCTAACTATTTGATTGAGTAGCTTACTTGCTTTTTCTCTTCTTTCTGGAGAATTGGGGGAAAGTCCGTCCAGAGATTTGCGCGCTGCTCTTAAAGTGCTTGCATCAATAAAAAAAACTTTGTCCTCATCTGTTATTTTGCTAACATTTTTCTCTATGAGAGATTTTTTATAAGGAGAGAACTTAAAATTGGAAATGACTTTATCCAGAGAAGCATTTGCGGATGCACCTGTAGCCCCCATTATGAAGGTCATTCCCAACGCTAGCGGCACAACGCGCTTGGTTAGATATTTCCCTGCTTTTTTAAAATGATTAAGCATATAATTTTCAAAAATAATTTCTTTAAAAAACCACTTTTAAAATAGCAGAAAAGAGTTAAAAATAGGAAAAATCCTTTACTTTCAGGGCACCTATAAGCTATAGGGTGGCTCAGAGGCATTTTTGTGGGAGGTTATTCCCAGTAAAGTTCCCTTGGGGAACCTAACCACGAAAAGTCTTTTTGCTTTATCTTCAAAGATATGGCGAAGAAAAAAGGGGGATGAAAAACATTCCTGACATTAATGGTGTGGCTGTGTGAGGTCTTTCGGGCTTGTCTCGAGACTTTTGGTTGCTTTGGTTAACAAAATATCTGGCTCTAAGGCCAGAGGAGAAAGAAATGGCAAAGAAGGAAGTACTTGGTCTTATCAAGTTGCAAGTCCCAGCCGGAAGCGCGAATCCTTCGCCTCCGATTGGTCCTGCTCTTGGTCAGCGCGGTTTGAACATTATGGATTTTTGTAAGCAGTTCAACGACAAGACAAAAAAAATGGAAAAGGGCATGCCTATTCCTGTTGTGATTACGGCTTATTCGGATCGCTCTTTCACTTTTATTACGAGAAAGCCTCCCAATACCTATTGGATCAAAAAGGCGATCAATCTTAAAAGCGGCTCTAAGACACCGGGAACGGTTGTTGCGGGTAAGATCACGATGAAGCAGCTTCGTGAAATTGCTAAAGAAAAAATAACAGACATGAATGCGAATGATATTGATGGCGCAGCACAGATGCTTGCGGGATCAGCGCGTTCCATGGGTCTGGATGTGGTGGAGTAAGAAAATGAAACAAGGAAAAAAACTTCGCAAAGCGAAAGAAACCGTTGATCGCAAGAAACTTTATGCGCTCGATGAAGCCGTTAAACTTGTTAAAGGTAACGCCACACAAGCTGCTCGTAAGTTTGATGAATCGCTAGAAATTGCGATTAATCTTGGCATTGATCCGCGTCAATCGGATCAGGCTGTACGCGGTATGATCCAGCTTCCACATGGTACGGGCAAGTCTGTCCGCGTTGCTGTTTTTGCCAAGGGCGAAAAAGCTGATGCGGCGCAGGCTGCGGGTGCTGACATTGTTGGTGCAGAAGATTTGGCCGAAAAGATTTCGGGCGGTTTCTCTGATTTTGATCGTGTTATCGCGACACCTGATATGATGGGCGTTGTTGGTAAGCTCGGTAAAATTTTGGGCCCACGTGGTCTGATGCCAAACCCG
>DOCA01000062.1 GCA_003503995.1 Holosporales bacterium | reverse complement strand
TTCACGAGCCCCTTGCCGCGCAATCTCCGTGAGTAAATGATAAAGAAGATTGACGAAAAAATTGAAAGAAATTATATTATCTTGTGACATGGTGGTGTGTTCCTATTCTGTTTTTTCAGGACAGCTAAGAATACACCACTAAATCTTTCTCAAAAATCCCCATACACAACTTTTAGCTATATCTCCCTATTATTTCAGTCAGGTCCTCTAAGTGACCCAAGGATGTTGTGCCTGTTTGAGTGTTAAGAAAAGCAGCAATAACACAAGAACCCACGGCAAAAGTAGAAAGAATTGGAAAATTAGACGTAGGCGTTGTCACCATATACTCGTGTTGCAACACGCCATAGGTGTTTTGTTTGTTGATTGAAAAGCTTGAAAAATTTTGCGGATGCTTCATATTAGAGGCTGTTATTCTTACAAGACCTTCCGTTATGTGCAGCTGATTTTCCTCTTTTTTACGTCGAGCCCGCTAAGCTTCATCTTGATCGATATCTACATGAATCAAGGATAAAATGTGTGCCGCAAGGTCGCCTGCCATAATCTTCTGTACGACAAAAATATTAAGAAATTGGCCCAAGTCAGCTTCAGGTTTGCTCCAGAAATCATTGTAGTGAGGAAACGAAGGCTTTCCTAATTTAGCTGCCTTTAGTTCATCCTTAATTTTATTATGTTTTTTATGTAATAGGACTTCAATTTGTGTGATGTTCCCCTCATAGGCACCAATAAAAACTTCTTTTATCTGGGTATTTTTAGGGTTTTTAGGCTTTAAACTTACAGCTCTTTCTACACCACATTCCTCCACGTTTTTTAAAAATTCTGAAAAATGCCCTCGTTGGATCCACTCTGTCTGAGATTGATCCGTAAAGTTTTCAGATGCCTGAGATTCTTTAGCGGAAGAATAAGCATAGCGTACTAAAAATGCTTGTAATCAAGAACTTTTTCATAGTAAAAATCCTTATAATTTCTTCCTATTTTTTTATTTATCAGTTTCTTTGGAAAAATACAAGGGAAGGTTTTTATTTTAATAAGTTATTGGACCAGTATCGGTGCTGAAATAATAAAACTCAAATTTTAAAAATTTTGAACGAAACTGGAACTCTATTTATTACCAGAAATACGGTCATTCTTAATTCAACATTCAAAGGACAGGAAAAAGATGCTAGGGTAATCTTATTTTTAAAGACAGATTTTTTATGATCCTTCTTCCCCGCGACCAAGTTACTCTCTATAAAACACCCTTGGTTCTTTTTCTGATTCTTATTGCTGTGCAACTTATTCCGTGGAGCGACCATACCTCAGGCGTATTACAACAAAGTTATTTATGGACAGATTATATATTTGGATACGGCGCCTTTCTACCCGATTATTCAAATTGGGAAATGAACAAAGAAAATCTCTTTTATATCAAACAATTTCAAAGCTTTCTTAACACGCCAAAAGCTTATGTAGAATATGCTTCTGGCTTTGAATTTCAGCGCGCCCTTTACGCCCTCTTAACCCGCGATCTTTGGTTTCTAGGGCCTCTTTATTCAGGCATTATTCTGAATGCATTGGCTTGGGCCTTAGCCTGTTTTGCAACTGTTTATGTTGCAGCTAGCTTTTCAACACACAAATCGACACAACTTATAGCGGCTCTTCTTGTGGCAGCAGGGCCTGGTTTTTTGTATTCTGTCGGAGAAATAAGTCCCCACGTTATTGGCTATGGTTAAGCTTGCCGACCCTTTTCGGCGCAACACTTATTTGGCTATACAAAACGAAAAGAACCTCTTTAAAAGACTTTTTTTCATTATGCTTTTGTCTTTTTCTTGCCATAGCCCCTTCCCTTGTGTTTATAATTTTATCCAGTTTTATCGCAAAAGCGCCTGGAGTTATTACTTTTGTTTTTTCAATGATTCATTCAGGACATATTGGAAACCTCATCAGGCAATATCTCTATATTGCCTGCGATAGTTTTATCTCCTACGGCCCAGTCATTGTTCTTTTTTCTCTTATTGGATTTTTCCTAGCCCTTAAAAATCGCCTAACGCCTCTTTTGCTTTTAACATTTTTCGGCTTGGGTCAATTCGCTTTAACCTCTCTTTTTCTTTTGCCTGTGACGGGTCGTGGTTATGTCACATTTGGTGTTGTTGCCCCTTTTATAATGCTAACGCTCTATGCCCTTTCCCAAACTCTAGTGACTTTTAAGCAAGGGAAAATAATCACCTTAGGCGCTCTTATTTTTTATATGGCTTATAACAATGCTCCCTTGATGGGCTTTCCTCTTGTTGGAAAAGGCTTTGCTTGGGGGTACTTTGGCGCCCTAAAGAGCGGACAATATCAAACCTACGAGGTGACTCATTTTGACTAATTATATGAAGAGCGCCCTGCTGACTGTTCTGTTTTTCTTAACGCTTTATCTGGTTTTGTTTACGCCTCAGTTTAAAAATGCTGCCTTCATTTTCTATGACCAGCTTCCCTTGATTAAAGAACAAGGCGTTAGGAGTGTACTGTCAACCTCGCCAGCGGTACAAGGGGCTGTGCAAGAATTTGCTTCAAAGGCTATTTTGCTTTATCTCACTTTTGCCTTGGTTGCTTTTCTCCTCTTTTCCATCAAAATAAAAGACCCCCTTGCAAAGTGGGTATCAAGAACCTTAACTGCTCTTTTAATCATGGGCATGGTTGGATTTATATATCAGCCCTATAAATCGCCCGTCATTTCTTATGAAACGACAAAAAAACGCCCCGATATCTCACTCACTCCCGGAGATGAGCTTAAAACCCTTATCCACTTTAATGCCTTTCAAAAAGACTTCAAAGTTTACTTGGACAAAGCGCTTAGAGGTGAAATCCGTGCTTTTATTCAGCCCTATTTTATCGGAAATTTTCACCATCAGTTCTTCATTGGGGATTATAGACTTCCGCCTACAGAGATGAGCTTGAAACTTTCTATAACGCCTGAGACCTTAAACGCTTTTATGCAGTCCAAGGAGATCACTATACAAAGCAAAATGACAGGTAACACTCCCTTTGTGCTGCGCGTCCGAGATCTCAATAAGCAATCCCGCAGTCGTCAGGATACCCTCAGTCTTAATGGTAATGCACTTGACCTGAAGAAAGATTCAATGCTCCTTCTCTTTGGATTTGAAACAAACGATGGCAAACCCTTGATTGCGTTTTATTAGCTTGTTTTTCTCTTATTTATGACGTATAAAAGGGTCACTCTGTACTTTATATATGTTTTATAAAGTATAAATCTGCACGTAGGTTTGCGGCATATTAATTTAATGTTGTCGCTCCGGTGTTTATCTTAAAAGAAAGATAAACCACCCTGCGGAGGCACAACCGGAAAAGAAAGGTTTTATTATGACACTTCCGACATTCACTATGCGTGAGCTTCTTCAAGCTGGCGTTCACTTTGGTCACCACCCCCGTCGCTGGAACCCGAAAATGGATCAATACCTTTTTGGTGTTCGCAACGACATTCACATTATTAACCTCGAGCGCACCGTTCCTCTCTTGCAACAAGCCATCCAAGCTGTGCATGACGTTGTTAAAAGCGGTGGTAAAGTTCTCTTCGTTGGAACAAAGCGCCAAGCAAGCCCTCTTGTGACTGAGTACGCAGAGCGCTGCGGTCAATACTATGTGAATCACCGCTGGCTCGGTGGTATGATGACCAATTATAAAACTGTTAAGCAATCTATCCAACGCCTTAAGGAACATGAAAATACTCTCGAGCGCGCGGACCTTGGTTTAACAAAGAAAGAAATTCTGAAATTAGAGCGTAGCCGTAACAACCTCACACGTTCTCTAGGTGGTATCCGTGAGATGGGTGGAACACCTGATATTCTTGTTGTGCTTGACACAAACAAAGAAAAGCTTGCCATTCACGAAGCTAAAACATTGGGCATTCCTGTTATTGCTGTTTTGGACAGCAACTCAAACCCTGATGGTATTGCTTTCCCTATCCCAGGAAATGACGATGCTATTCGTTCTCTCGAGCTTTATTTGCGTCTTATTTCCGATGCAGCTTTGTCTGGTATGAAGCAACAAATGGCAGCATCTGGTGTTGATCTCGGATCATCTGCTGAGCTTCCTGACGACGCTCTTGCTTTAGAAATGAAGACAACGGCGGCTGCTCCTGCAGAAGAAAGCCCTGCACAAAACGCATAATCTGACGAAAGGATAATAACATGACTGCAATTACGGCAAGTGCTGTGAAAGAGCTCCGCGAGAAAAGTGGCGCTGGCATGATGGACTGTAAAAAGGCCCTCAATGAAACTAATGGTAATGTTGAAGAAGCTTCCGATTGGCTTCGCAAAAAAGGCCTTGCGTCTGCTGCGAAAAAATCAAACCGCGCTGCGGCTGAAGGCCTCGTTGGTATTGCTGCTAAAGGAACCGTTGGTGTTCTTTTAGAAGTAAATGCTGAAACAGACTTCGTATCACGCAATGAAGGCTTTCAAAAATACGTTCAAACGGCAACTGATCTTGCCCTTGAGCATGGTGAAAGCATTGAAACGCTTAGTACGACAGCTTATCCTGATACAGGTCGCACCGTTGCTGAAGAACTGACGCACTTAGTGTCTGTTATTGGTGAGAACATGAACCTGCGTCGCGTGAAACGCCTTAGTGTTGAAAAAGGTGTTGTGACCAACTACCTCCACAATGCAACAACCAGCACTCTCGGTCAAATCGGTGTTCTTGTTGCCCTTGAATCCGACGGCGATGCTGCTGAGCTCTCTATGCTTGGCAAACAAATTGCAATGCACATTGCAGCAGCGAACCCTAAGTCACACACGAAAGAAGACTTGGATCCTGCTCTTGTTGAGCGTGAGCGCGAAATCTACAAAGAGCAAGTTATTGCTTCTGGTAAGCCTGCTGAATTCGCTGACAAAATCGTTGACGGTCGCCTTCGTAAGTTCTACGAAGAGAGCGTTCTATGCGAGCAAGTTTACATGATCGATGATACAAAACGTACTGTTGCTCAAGTGGTTATGGATAAAGCAAAAGAACTTGGCACAGACATCAACTTTAAAGGATATGCGCAATTCCGCCTTGGTGAAGGTATTGAGAAAAAAGAAGAAGATTTCGCTGCTGAAGTTGCAGCGCAACTAGCTAAATAAATCTTTTATATATTGCCGTAACAAAACCCTCTCTATGATTTTAGAGAGGGTTTTTTCTATCTTTATTTTACGAGGCATATTAAAATAGTACTATGTTACCTCAACAGGATTAAGAATAATGCCCAAAATACTGATCGCTTTTTTATCGTTTTTTATTTTCTTTAAAGGAATCACCATGGTACACGCAGAAGAAGAAAAACATGACGTTGCCATTTTAGCTGGTGGGTGCTTTTGGTGTATGGAACCTCCTTTTGATAAGTTAGAAGGTGTTATTTCAACGGTTGTAGGGTACACAGGCGGCCACACCAAAAATCCAACCTATGAAGGAACCTCTTCTGGAGAAACAGGGCATTACGAAGCCATAAAAGTTACTTATGATCCATCAAAAGTCTCCTTTAAAGAAATCTTAGATGTCTTTTGGCGCAATGTTGATCCTTTTGATGCAACAGGACAATTTTGTGATAAAGGAAGTCAGTATCGCGCTGCTATTTTTTATCTAACCAAAGAGCAACAAGAAACAGCACTAGCCTCTAAAGAAGATATAGAAACTCTTTTAGAACGAGAGGTTGTAACAGAAGTCATTCCAGCCTCTGATTTTTATGATGCTGAGGAATACCACAAAGAATACTACCTCAAAAACCCCATACGTTATAAATTCTATCGCTATAATTGCGGTCGCGATAAACGTTTGACAGAAATTTTCAAAAAATAAATTTTCAAATCTTATTTTAGGATAAACTAATCTTAGAAATGACAGAAAATTAAACGGCTCCTGTGAAACCTGTGAAATTAGACCCTCAACCTTGGATGACAACTTCTGCAATCAAGCGCCTTTTTAAGGCCATTCCCCATAGCCAAACGACGCTGCGCTTTGTGGGTGGCTGTGTACGGGACGCTTTTATTGGCAAACCTGTTCAAGATATTGACCTCGCCACAAGTTATACCCCTGAAGAAATCATAAAGTTTCTGAAAAAATCTGATATCAAAGTCATTCCAACGGGCCTCGCCCACGGCACTGTCATGGCAGTGATTGAGGGGGAAGGATTTGAAATTACGACTCTTCGCCGTGACGAGGAAACTGATGGTCGTCGTGCTGTGGTGGCGTTTACGGATAATTGGGAAAAGGATGCGGCCAGGCGAGATTTCACTTTTAATGCTCTCTATCTTAAAGAAAATGGAGAAATCTACGATCCGTGGGGCGGCATTGAAGATCTTAAACAGGGCATTGTGCGTTTCATTGGTGATGCCAATGGGCGTATCCAAGAGGATTATTTACGCCTTTTACGCTATTTTCGATTTTACGCTCGTTTTGCAGAACACTCTCCCGATGACAAAACGCTCAAGGCTCTGGCTACTAATAAAAAGGGACTTGAGAACATATCTGGCGAGCGCATTCATAGCGAACTCTTGCGTCTTTTAAAGAACAAAGCACCTCTAGAATCTCTCAAACTCATGGCAACAACAGGTATTCTCGAAGTCATCACACGGCAAAAAGATTTGTGTGATGCCTTTATAAAACTCCTTTCTCTTGAGCAAGAATTAGATCAACCTCCCTGCCCGCTAACACGCCTCTATACGTTGATTAACTATGATACTCAAAAGCTTGACTGGATTATCAAGCGCTATAAATTCTCTAACAAAGAATCAAAATGGCTCCATAAATTGCAGAACATGATTGAAGAGGACTCCGCAAAAGATATCAGGCTTCGCCTCCATTTTCAGGGAAAAGACCTAACGCGAGCTTGGTTCATGGCCTCTCTTGCTAAGGGGGAAAACTTACCCTTTAGTCTCTTTAAAGCTATTGAAAATTGGGAACAAAAGCCTTTTCCCATAACAGGGCAAGACTTAATAAAACAAGGTTTTAATGCAGGCCCAGAACTTGGTACAGAACTGAAAAAGCAGGAGCTAGATTGGGTCTTAAAGCGCCCTATCTCTGAATAGCTTCTTGATCTCTCACTTAACCGATGCAAGTGACAAACAAAAGTGTTTTATACCCCCTACATTCCAACTATAGTGATTTAGTTTTGAG
>DOCA01000168.1:4934-11002 GCA_003503995.1 Holosporales bacterium | reverse complement strand
AGGTGCATTTTCTTAGTCTTGAGAAGTGTGCCACGTCCTTGTGCCAACAAGAGAGGCGCAATAAAAATAAGGGAAAGGGCAAAGCGTACAAAAATAACAGTTGCAATGGGTAAAGTTTCAAGGCTCTTGAGCAAAGCCATGGCTATGGAAAAAGAAGCCGCCCAAGCAAACATCCAAAAAATACTTTGTAAACGGTGGGGAATAAAAATCGTCTATATCCTCAAGTTCTTTAAACCAGTATGTACTCCCTTTCTATATAGCCACACTTTATAAAAATTGCGTTAAAAAAATGAAACTATTTTTGGAAAGAGACAGAGTAATAAAAAAACATTTTAAGGGCAAAAGTCCGCCTAAAGAGCCTCGTGAACAAAAGATCTAAGGTGGTGAAAAATGGTGGAGCCAAGGAGGATCGAACTCCTGACCTCTACAGTGCCACTGTAGCGCTCTCCCAGCTGAGCTATGGCCCCACATTTGGATGCCCTCACCATAAGAAAAAAACAGACCTTTGGCAAGGAAAATTTTATGGAAAGATCTGAAAAGGGCGGTCATTATAATCTTTTCAAAAAGCTTCCCGTCTAGGAAAGAGTAATCGACGACTATGCCTTATCGTTTAGGAGCGACCAACGACGTCTGAGGTCTTTTTGAAATGACTATACCTTACCACCCAATTTTTTCCCCATCAGCTGCCGATAAGAATTGCCCCGTACCCCGAATAGTTAATTTTTCGATCTGTTCAATTATATGATGTGCACTCTCAACTGGCGACATACCATCATAGTTTGTGAGCTCTGTTGCAACGCGCCCTGGATGTAGAATTAAAACTGAAATATCGTCTTCTAAAAAATCTTGAGAAAGAGCCAAAGCGGCTGAGTTAAGAGCAGCCTTTGAAGACCTATAGGCATAACGCCCCTTATAAGAATCCTTAAAATTGACCGTATTGCTACCACGGCGACTCGAGATAAAAATCACTTTTTTCTCTTTAGATTTTCTTATATTATCCTTCAGCATTACCGACAACTGAATGGGAAAAATAACATTAATGTAAAAAGAATCCTGCCAATCGCTTGAGTTCAACTCCTCTATTTTGTTGGCATCATACCCAAAATTGCAAGCATTATGGATGACGATATCAATAGGCTGAGCTCTCAAAAAAGATTCTAGGTTCTTCCGCGAATTTGAGCTTTTTATATTTAACTGAATTTTATGAAGATGGGGGTGGTCATTTTCAAGCAGCAATGAAGATTTTTGAACGCTGCGAAAAGTCGTGTATACAACATAGCCCTTCTCTAAATAAGCCTGAACGAGAGCATAACCAATATCACGGTTTCCAGCGGTAATAAAAACTGTCTTTTTAGTGCTGTTCATAACCCTGCTTTTCTATTGAAAGTCGTTACAAATGGCGACAAGTCTAAAAGCATTACAAGACTTTCTCTAAAAAGTCCTTGGCTCTTTTTGAAGAGGGTTTGGTAAAGAAAAGCTCTGGCGGCGCACGCTCAACGATATTACCCTCATCAAGGAACCAGATTTCGTCTGCTATTTCTCGCGCAAATTGCATTTCGTGAGTCACAATAAGCATAGTCATCTTGCTTTTTGCAAGACCTTGAATCACCTCAAGAACTTCCTTCACCATTTCTGGATCAAGAGCAGATGTTGGCTCATCAAACAACATAACATTAGGATTCATAGCTAAGGAGCGTGCGATGGCCACACGCTGCTTTTGTCCGCCTGAAAGGCGTGCAGGATAAGCATCAGCTTTATCAGATAAATTAACACGTTCCAATAGATCAAGAGCAATCCCATGAGCGTCTTCTTGAGTTTTACCTAAGACCTGTTGGGGGGCAAAAGCAATATTTTCAAGGACGGTCATATTGGGAAATAAATGGAAATGCTGAAATACCATGCCAATGTTTTCACGAACATGACGGATATCACATTTCTTATCCAACACATTATTTTTGGAAATAAGAATTTCACCTATCTCTGGGCGCTCAAGTAGATTCATGCAGCGTAGTAAAGTAGATTTTCCCGAGCCCGATGGACCCAAAAGCGCCACAATAGCGCCCTCTTTCACGTGGCCTTCAATAGCATTAAGGACTTTATGGCCAGAAAAACTTTTTGTTAGATTCTTAAATTTAATCACTGCGTTTTAACCTTTGCTCAAGGAGTTTTGACAGCTGTGATAACATCGAAACCAATAGGTAATAGACCACAGCAATAAACAAAAGAGGTTCAAAATATAAAAAGGTTTGTGAAGAAACAATGTTTGCACGGCGCAGCAAATCCATCTCACCAATCACGGAAACTAAAGCCGACTCTTTAAGAAGGTTAATCGCCTCATTTACCAAAGCTGGCAAGATGTTACGAATGGCCTGGGGCATAATAATACAAAGCATTGCCTTATGATAAGGAATAGCTAAAGACTCTGCGGCTTCAAACTGCCCCTTATCAACAGCTTGGATTCCTGCTCGAATAATTTCAGAAACATAGGCGGTTGAGTTCAAGGAAAAGGCCAACAGACCTGCTTCTAGGGCTGTGATTTGATAGCCGATAAGCTGAGGTGTGGCAAAATATATCAAAGACAACTGCACCAAAAGCGGTGTGCCTCGAAAAATAGAAATATAAAAAGTGGCAAAGGAGCGTAAGAGAGCGGATTTTGATAGCTTCATGAGGGCAAAAACAGCCCCCAGCATAAGGCCGATGGATAAGGCCAAAATAGTATACTCAAGGGTGACAAAAATCCCCTTTAACATAAAAGGGATATGATCAACGATACGCTCGAAATGAAAAATCATAGGCCAGATAGTTTATTTTTGTAATCAGATAACCAGTCCGCCCTGATTTTATCCAAACGTCCTGATAACTGTAGTTTTTCTATGGCTTTATTCATTTTCTCTATCCATTCTGAATCCTTAGGAAAAGCGATAGCAAAGGAAACCGTGTTATCTTCTAGTGCTGCAACCTTTAAATCAGGGTTGACTTTTTGAAAGGATTTAGCTGTTTTTGTTTCCATAATCAAAACATCTAAACGCCCTGAAATTAACTCTTGAACAAGCTCTGCTAGTTTATTCAACGAGCGCACTTTCACAGTATCATCTCGGCTTGCTACGTCCCGTGCAAATTGTTCATGTGTTGATCCGAGTTGTACCCCAACTCTTTTGTTGCTTAATCCTTTTTGAGTTGTGACGGCATCTTGCTCAAGAGTGACCGCCGCCAGAGGTAGGGTTAAATAAGGCTCAGAAAACGAAATACTCTTCTCACGCTCTGGTGTAGGGGTCATAGACGCCATAACAAATCCAACACGTCCTGATTGAAGGGACGGAATTAGAGCACTAAAATCCATATCCCGAATCTGAAGCTTTACCCCCATCTCCTTTGCGATAGCTTTTGCAATATCGATATCGTAACCAACAATTTCTGAAGCCTCATAAAATTCAAAGGGTGGCATATCTGCAGAGGTCCCCATCACAAGCTCAACCATTTTTCCATTCTCCGACGCAGAAGATGTTTTATCATCAGAACATCCTGCAAGAAAGGTTCCCGCAAAAAGAAGAGAGAGCAAAGAAAATCGTTTCAGAAAAGACACGTACATTATAAATATTATCCTAGTATTTTTATCAGGTATCAATTTTTCACAAGCCTCCTCTCCCTGCAATGCATTTACATTATTTAAGAGAGTTGATAGGGTGAAAAAAGAATTCACTATAAGTTTAAGAGTAGCAATGATTCTGCTTTCTGGCAACAGTAATAAACCCCTATCAAACAGTGTAGCCAAGGTTTTAAGAAAAAAAATTGCCAACAAGGAAATAAAAAGATTCCAAAATGGCGAACTCATTATTAAAGGTCCTAAACCTCTTCAAAATGAATGTATTGCGATCATTCAAAGCACTCCCTCCCCTGTCCACAAAAACTTCATGGAGCTTTTATTTCTTCTTGACCAAACACGCCAGCAAGGAGCTAGAAACAGCGTGGCCGTTTTGCCTTATTTTAGCTATGCTCGACAATCTTCTCTCGCGCAAACCATCGCTTCCCTCCTTCAGGCTTCAGGAGCAACTCAAATTATTACCCTTGATTTACATACCAAAGAAATAGAGGCGTGTTTTGATATACCTGTGCAAAACATACAACCCACCTTTATAATAGAAGGGTACATTCGTCGACATTTCAATCTCAGCACCACCGCCCTCATTGCCCCAGACCAAGGGGCCTTTTCTCGTGTTAAAGAACTAGCAAAAAAATTATCTCTTCCATTTGCACGCCTTGAAAAGAAACGGGATGAACAAGGAACGCCTCATATCACAGGCTTTATAGGAGATGTCGCAAAAAAGGACTGTGTTATTTTGGATGATATGGTTGATACGGCTAGAACCCTTTGCAACGCGACACAGGCCCTAAAAGAGCACGGTGCCAAAACAATAAGCGCTTATGCAACTCACGGTATTTTCTCAAAAGGCTCCCACCGACTCATTAAAGAATCCGCTTTAGAAAGCCTTATGGTCACTGATAGCATTGAGATCTCTAAAACAACAAAATCTTGCCCTAAAATCAGACAAATCAGCATAGCCCCTCTTATTGCAGCGGCCATAGAAGCTTCTGAGGAAGCCTCCTTTAAAAAGCTCTATACACCTTTAAGTACTAAAAAGCTCTTTTAGCTCACCGGACTGCAGCATTTCTTTCACAATATCAGCACCACCGATAAACTCTCCCTTTACGTAAAGTTGAGGAATAGTCGGCCAGCTGGAAAACTCTTTAACGCCTTCACGTAACTCAGGATTTTCTAAAACATTCACATCCGAGAACTCAACATCCAAGCTTTGCAAAACTTGAACCACGAAACCAGAAAAGCCACATTGAGGAAAAGTAGCCGTTCCCTTCATAAAAAGAACCACATCATGGTCATTAACTTTCTTTTGAATATCTTGAAAAATTGTCGGTTCTGTCATTTTTAACTTTCTTTCTTTTGGTTTTCTTGGGGTGTGTAAGCTCGGATAGAAAGAGCATGAAGCTCATTTCCCATAAGTGAACCGAGCGCTTTATAAACGGCTTGGTGGCGTTTGATTCGATTCAATCCTTCAAAGAAGCTCGAAGTAATGGTCAGTCCATAGTGGTCTGCATCTCCCAGCATATCATCTAAATGAAATACCGCATCGGGAAAGGCATTTTCAAGGATTTTTTTTAATTTTTTGGATTCAATGGCCATATTTTTTTTCGGATCTTAATTGTTTCTTTATGCTTTTCGTGCCATATTTTAAAGAGAAAGAAAAGAAAATAATAAAACACGCGCCTTTCAAAAAAAAAAAGCCTTCGGGAGGCACGGGCCACATTTTCTATAAACAGGGAGTAATAAAGTATGCGTTCAGGGTTTGTCGAACGAGAGGAGGCTATTGAAAAAAAATTTCAGCACGACAATGAAATACAATTTAAAGTCATTGCCCGCCGAAACAGACTCTTTGGCTATTGGGCTGGCGAGCAATTAGAGCTACAAGGCACAGAACTAGAGAGTTATGCGGCAAAAATTGTGAACCACACCATTAGAAACCCCACTGAGCTCTCTTTAGTAGAAAAGGTTTTTGATGACTTCCAAGAAAATGATGTCCCCTTCACTAAACACCAAATAGGAAAACAGCTTCTCTATTTTCAAAACGATGCCCAAAAAGAAATCAAAGCTGGCATTGCCATTTAAAAAAAGCTCCTATGGGCACAAATCCACAAAAAGACACCTCAGATAACCCCTTGTTTTTCAACGAAAACAGAAGGTTCCTTGTAAGCACATCTAAACAACATAGTTTGCAGAGCTTCCTATAAAAAAATTTTACATCTTATAAAAAAGCAATTTTAACCCTCTGATTTTAGAGGGTTTTTCTTTATCCCTTACCCTGTGCACTTTCACAGTCTAGTTTATATCGAATTTTAACAATTTTTAGCAAAAAATACATAAAAAATAAAGACATCTCAATAAATAATACATTCTTATTTGTTTGTTTTGAATGACTTATTTTAAGAACCCTTCATTTCGCAATGTGAATCTAACACTATAGTGATTTAGGTTTGTGATGACCGGAGGCACAAGC
>DOCA01000168.1:0-4895 GCA_003503995.1 Holosporales bacterium | reverse complement strand
CAGTGCAAAGATAATTTACTATAGACCACAGGAAAGGAGACAATCATGAACACACTAACAACTCTTACAGTAGCAGCCTTCACAATCCTCTCTCTTAATGGCACTACTTTTGCTGGCAAAATCCATACCCTTGATGACATCTGTGCAGCCGAGCGGGAAGCCAAAAAACTTGCAGCCCTTGAAAGAAGGTTAATTCAAACAGATCCTAGCCTTCTTCGTAAAATCAAGAAAGAGCAAGTTGCGCAAGAAGAATCAAAAAAATTCCCTGGTAAAGGCCATAAGGTTGGCGGAGATAAATATGTTAATCGTCTTTTAGGTATTAATCATAAAGAAGGTAAACGCTTGGCAAAACTTGCAAAAAAATCTCCCAAGCAAACAAGACACCTCCTCTTTCATGCAAAAGCCCCTCTGGATGAAGTCATTATAAAGCCCATTGCTCTCACCGTCATCTCAGAAGCAAGCCGTTCTTAAGAAACAACAGCCCTTTAATATTTCAAAACACAGGAGCAAGATCATGAAAAAAACAGTACTTTTACCCCTCGTTCTAAGCACCGCCCTACTCTCAGTCCCTAACACAGCAAAGGCCCTCCCCATCTCTGACATTATAGGCGGCATTAAAGTGGCAACACACATTGCCGTTACCGCAAAACCTCTTATGAAAATGATTTACAAAGCAGTCAAAAAAGGTGGAAAAGACCTGGTCAGGTTTATTAAAAACCATAGGGGGCACCACAAAGCGAAAAGACGCCCTGTAGCCGAAGAAGAAAACTTAATTCCCCCTTCAACACCTGCTCTTATGCCTGCCCTTGTGCCCGTAAAGCAGGACCTAGATGAAAAGTTCAATACGGTTGCTCTTATACCGCCTCAAACTTACAGATACTCACATAGGGTTGTGCGCTATGAAGAGGAAACTAGATATTTTGGTGGTGGTTTTTAAATCCCTCACAGCACCAACTCTGCCTCTCTTAAAACACTCTATTAAAGCGCCTCCCATGGGGCGCTTTAAGCATTTAGCAGACAATCAAATTGCTATACACTTCCAAATGGCCGTACACGTCCCTTGCTCTTTAAATTATAGTTTTTTAAAAAAAGCCTCTCCCTTTGCCTTCCAACAAAAATGGGAGATTTTTCATAAAAAAATCCCCAGAATATTTTTTCAAATCACAAAAAAGTAATTTTAACCTCCTGATTTTAAGAGATTTTTCTGAATTCCTTATTTTATGCTCCTTCGAGACGCAACTTATATAAAATATTAATAATTTTTAATAAAAAATACATAAAAAATATAAATATATCAATAAATAATACATCTTTATTTGTTTATTTTGAATGACTTAGTTTAAGAACCCTTCATTTTGCGGTGTGAATCTAACACTAGACAACATGAAAAGGAGAAAGATCATGAAAAAAACACTATTTTTACCTCTTATTTTAAGCATCGCCCTTATTATAAGCCCTAATAAAGCTAAAGCCTATGTGCCTGTTATGGAGATCATTATCGGCATTCAAGTCGCGACAGCTGTTGCCGTTGCAGCGGCACCCTATGTGAAGAAACTATATAAAGCTCTTAAGAAAAAAGGAAAAAAATTTATTGCCTTTATTAAAAAACATAGAGGAAAAAACCGACAAGATGTCCTAGAAGATGAGGATTTAAATCGCCTTTCTGCTCCATCGGTGTTGGCAGCAGCAAACCAAGACTTAGAGGAAACAGTTAATCCTCTTGCCTTAATACCTCAAGTCCCTCATAACGGTGGATACTCACGCACACTTAAAGTCATGCAAGAAGAAAGTAATTTTTTCTCTCCTTCTGTGCCCGCTTTAATGCCAGCACTTGCTCCTGCTATGATGCCAGCGCTTTCACAATTAGAAGATGGCTTTAAAGAGGTTGTTCTAGGATCTCCTGTTCCCCACGGCTCTGGATACTCTCGTAAGATTACCCGTTATGAAGAGGAAACTAGATATTTTGGCGGTGGTTTCTAGAAGTTTCTAAAACGTACGAAAAACAGCGTAAGCTATTTTTAAACCAAAGGCTATGAGGGCGCCTCCTGTGAGGCGCTCTAACCATTTACCCATCTTAAAAAAGAGCAGTCGTATTGCATCAACGGAAAAGAAAATAGCTACAAAAGCAAACCAAGCAAACGTAATGCCAATCATCAAAGCACCATAAAGACCTTGGATTACAAGGGGTGTTTCCGTTGTAATATAAGCTGACAAAATACTAATGAAAAGCAAAATAACAATGGGGTTTAAGACGTTGTTAATCACGCCAATACGATAAGCTTGAAAAGGTGTTAAAACTACTTTAGGTCCCTTTTCCATAGAAGGCAAAACATCTTTCATGGGGTCTGCATGAGGTTTAAAAGATTGATAACCAAGATAAAGCAAATAAAGCGCACCAGCCAATTGAATAGCTGCCATGAGCCACGGCATATTTACAACAAGGTAACCCACGCCAAAAACTGTATAGGTCAGGTGAATGCACATGCCCGTGGTTGTTCCAAGAGCGCCCGCAAGACCAACCTTACGAGAATGCAGTAGACTGTTACGCATGGTCAAGGCTACATCGGGCCCAGGGCTAATCACCGCCAAGATATGAATGGACGCAATAGCTAGAAAACTATTTATATAAAGCGTAAAATCAAAATCAAACATGTGTTACCTTTTTTATATCTCTGTACTATACTATATGTGATCGACCCCTTAAAATTACAAGCACCAAACATGAAAAAAATGCCAAAAAGTACAAAAAAAATGCCAAAAAGGACCTCTTTGGGGCTTTTTTTTCTCTTAAGCCTGTTCACAAGCTTTTTACTATCCACTGATTTACTTTATGGCGCTACAAAACGTCCTGTTCCTCGCTTTGTTAGCTTGCGTTCAAGCGAAATCAAAATGCGGGTTGGTCCTGGTCGCGAATACCCCGTAAAATGGGTTCTACAGCGAAAAGGGCTCCCTGTCAAAGTTATTGCTGAATATGACACCTGGCGCCAAGTCGAATGCCATGATGGCACCTCAGGCTGGATTCACCAGAGCCTTTTAACAGGCAAGCGCACTCTTATGGTTACCCATGAGAAATGCAGGCTTCTCTCCTCGGCTAATCGGGATGCCCACAACACCGCAAAGCTCACCCCTCTCACCCTCCTTCCCTTTAAGCTCAAGGATTGCAAATCGGGGCGTTGTTACGTTAATGCCCAAGGTACAAAAGGCTGGGTTCCTAAGGATCATGTCTGGGGATTACTAGATAATGAATAAAAAGTGTATAAGCCCCTCTGCAAAATAGCTAAGCGAAGCGGTTTTGCAGCCCTGACAGAAATAAGTGAAGCGAGCCAAAAAATCAAACAGTGTGGAAACGTAAGCATACCTTTAGTATGTGTGCCCTTTGATAAGTCGAGTCTTTGCTTTTTTATCGCCAAAAGAGACTTTTGCAGAGGTTCCTATAGTCTTTTCGAAAATCTGTTGCTATGATTCATCTTGTGGGGCCTCCGGCAGCTAGAAATAAAAAAGGAAAGAGACGATGCGTATTTTTTTTACTCAACGACCACGGCAGCTAAAACCAACACTTTTAATAATTTTTCTTTCACTTTTCCCTTATCAAGCAGTCTCTTCAAATGACTATTGGGATACGGCTTGCTCTTTAGGAGAAGGGATCTCTTCTTTCGGGAAAAAAGTCTCTTCTGCTGTTAATACAACGGGAAGAATCCTTAGCGATATTACCCATAAAGTTAAATATACCTTTGTTCCTGTTTCACCAGATCACTTTCCTGAATTAACCCTTGGCCGAGTCCTCACTGCCTTAGGGGAGCCGACTCTGCAGCAGTCTGTCAAGGTTTACATTTTGACTATATGAAAAATGAGTACCCTGGAACCTTAAGTTTTAGCGCTATTGATTTTGGAAATCTCCTAGGAGACACTAGATTCAGTCTCTCGTCATCTAAAACCTTACACGCCTTTCTTTCAGACTCTATTCCAGAAGCAGATCGTACGAAATCCTTTAATCTTTTAAGGCCTGAAATGTCCCCCTCAGTCATAGTAGGTGAAGATGAAGAAAAATGGAAAAAAAGCTGCCTTTATGAGTACATCCTCTCAAATCCACCGACTGGAACAGAGTTTGGAAGAGTTTATATTCGTCTTACAGCTTGGCGCACAAGAAGTAGCTGATCCTAAAAAAGGGTCCTTAGGCCCTTTCTTTCAATGTTTCTTAGACATGCCTAGCCCTAAAAATTAATGCCGTGACTGGCCGTAAAGCGCCAAAAAGCCTCGAGTTTTTGGATAGTTTTACGCATTTCTAATAGTTCAGATTCTGTAATACCGTTGTGTTTTAGGTTAATAGCGTGCTGCTCAAAAATTTTATCAAAGCGATTATAAATCCCCATGCCTTTTTCTGATAAGTGAACATGGCTCGAACGGCGGTCATGTTGAGATTGTTCTTGAATCACATAGCCATTCTCAACCATTTTCTTAAGGTTGTAAGTCACATTAGAGCCCATATAATAACCGCGGTTACTAATTTCACCGACGGTCATGCGGCTACGTCCAATATTATAAAGAATAAAGCACTGAATATCGCTCAAATCCTTAACGGACTGACGGTCCAACTCTGCCTTAATGACGTCAAAGAACAAGCGATGTAGTCGCTCAACCCCCATGACTGTTTCAAAATATGTCTCTTTCATGACAAGCTCTTACCTTATCTTAATAAACCTTTATATTCTAATAATAAACAATAGAGGTTAAATTTTAATTAATATGTCTATATTTGTTTAGATTATTTTCATGACAAATTGCAAGGAAATAATAATAAAAAATTACTAAGGCATTGAAAAATAAAAATAAAAAAGATAAAAACAAGAAGAGACTTTAAATTATTTGACAGAAAAAATCAACGACCACCATCTAAA
>DOCA01000046.1:8246-9416 GCA_003503995.1 Holosporales bacterium | reverse complement strand
ATTTTAGGTCATCGCAAAGCCTGGATGATTTTAAGTCAGCTCATGCTGATGATTGCCCTTATTACTCTCGGTAATACAAACCCTGCGCAAAATATCCTTTCAACAGCTCTTGCTGCCCTCGGGGTTTCCTTCTTTTCAGCCACTCAAGATATTGGTGTTGAAGCCTACCGCGTAGAGCGTTTGGAACATAATGAGATTGGTCTTGGGGCTGGTGCCTCAAACCTTGGGTATCGCTTGGGGATGTGGGCATCGGGAGCAGGGGCTCTTTACTTGGCTTCGTATTTTTCTTGGGCCGCCGTTTATGGATTCATGGCAGCCTGTATGTTGCTTGGTATCATGACAGCCCTTTTGAGCCATGAACCAGACATAGAGCGCTCCCTCGAGAACATTATCCCCCTTAAGAAAAAGCCGCGCCCCTTTAAGGATATTATAAGTGCCATATTACAGAGCTTTAAGCGGACGGCCAACCATTTAAAAGGGCGCTCGGATTGGGGCGTGATTCTCTCCTACATTATCTTTTTTAAACTGGCTGATACGGCCTTAAATGTCATGGCAGTACCTTTTATGCTAGAAATAGGGTTTAGCAAAATTGAAATCGCCCACGTTGGTAAATCCTTTGGTATTGGCGCTATGATTGTGGGAGGGCTTTTTGCGGGTGTTCTTTTAAGCCAGCGTCCACTAAGGCAAACCCTCTTTTTGTGCGCCATATTACAACTTACATCGGCTGTTTTCTTTTATATTCAAACCCAAGTTGGCCATAACATTTACTTTTTGTTCGCAACCATTGGGTTGGATAATTTGTCCAATGGTATGGGATTTGCGGCCTTTATTACATATTTATCCATGATTTGTCGAAGCAAGCATGCAGGAGCTCACTTTGCTTTCCTCACGTCTATTGCATCTTTTGCACGGGTTATTTTCTCTTACTTCTCAGGATGGGCCGCGGATCATCTTGTGTGGAGTGACTATTACCTCATCACAGCCCTTGTATGCTTGCCCAATTGTATTCTCCTCTATTATGCTCATAACGCTTTTAAGCGTGGCATCTTACAACAAAAAGCTGCGTAAGTTTTTCAAAAAATATCTTGATGTCTTCTGCACGATGGTGTAATTAAAAGATACCAGTCGGGGTGTAGCGCAGCCTGGTAGCGCGCCTGCTTTGGGAGCAGG
>DOCA01000046.1:0-8229 GCA_003503995.1 Holosporales bacterium | reverse complement strand
GATGTCGGGAGTTCGAATCTCTCCACCCCGACCATTTTTTTGGTCATCTTCTTCTCGCCATAAAGTTAAGCTATTTCTATAATGCCCAAATTCCTTGTCCAAAAACTTATCAGAGATAATTTTGCCCAGCTTGATCATTGGGAAGGCACCCGCGTGCTGTCTAAAGATGATTTTACCCATGAGCTTAAACGGAAACTTATTGAAGAAGCAGAAGAGGTTATGGAATCTAAAAGTCTAGAAGAAGTTCTTGAAGAGCTCGCTGATGTTCAAGACATCGTTGATACTCTCGCTAAGCATTTAGAAGTCTCAAAGACAGATATTTCAAAAGCTCAAGCCAAGAAACTGGCAAAAAGGGGCGGGTTCGAGCGTCGTATCTTTGCCGAAGTTATTAATCTTAAGGAGAAGGATCGCCTTGTTGAACATTGTCGCTCCCAACCCCATAAGTACAAAGAAATCTGAAACAGAAGATTTTTTAACTCTCATATTAGAAGCTGCACTGATGCAAGGGAGGCTCATTGAATCAGCTAAAAAAGTGCCTGCATAAGTCCTGTTTCTTAAAAAACTTCCAGAATTCCTGCGTATTTCAAAACAAGGAAATGGCAGCCTTGCCTAATATAGTCATTCGAAAAAGATGCTTTTTTGTAAAACAGATCCCTTTATATTTTATTTTTTCATTGATTTTTGACAGTTTTTATAATATAAAAACTATATACATAATATATACTTTAAAGGTTTTTCTAAATGAAGTTTTCTAATTTTTATTTCTTGGCAGCTCTTAGTGTTGTTTGTTTTAATCAAGAAAATGCCCATGCCACTTCTTATTCCTCTGAAGAAATTGTAGGGATTATGGGCGAGTATGATTTGGATTGGGGTGCGGCAGAGTCATTATTACGTTCAGGTGTTTTGAGCACATTTGAAGATGATACTGTTTCATCGACAACGTCAAGCACGCTCTCCATTGTCGAGCAATATGGTTACTCTGAGTCAGCTTTGCTCCAAGTTATAGCAACTCAAAATCTATCTGGTTATGAAAAAGCAGCTGCCTTTCTTGATAATCAAGCAAGAAAAGCAACTGAGAGTCTTTCGACCGTTACGTTTCACGAAAAAGAGCGTCAAGAAAAAGCATCTCGTGACTATATTCGCCGCCTTTCCGAAGAAGAAGATACATCTTCTACAGAATTCTCTTCTGAGTTACCTGCTTTAGAAATAGAGGAGCTGAGAGAAATTGCACGAAAAAATCTGGGAAAAGGAACATTTGAGTTTATAGTTGACGGAAAACTCTATACACCAAAAAAATTCCTAGAAAGTTATCCAGAGCCTACAGTCACTGCAATGGGAACTGGATGCATGCAGTTTAACAAAAGAAACGGACACTTTTACTTTCCTGGAGAGGTAACATGGGGCTCCGGATCATGCTCTATGGAATTTATGTATGATACGGGTGCAACGGACACATCAATCTCACAATCTACTGCCCTCAAGTTTTTTGGGGTAGAAATTAAAGATGAAGACTTTAATTTTATTGTTAGTACAGCTAATGGAGACGTAGGAGGCGCACAATTCTTCCTGCCTAAACTTATTATCGGAGACGGAGAAAATGGCTTTACCTTTGAGAACGTTCCTTTAATCGTTGTACAAGATGCATCAGATTCTGATTCTAGTCTTGACGTGCCTCTTTTTGGTGCTTCGTTAAGTGATTTGCTTAAGGTGATATCGATCGGCAGTAAAATGACTTTTGAAACACCATAGCAACGAATAGTTCAATAAAAACCCCTCTCCAAAAAAGAAGAGGGGTTTTTCTGTTATTACTGTAGTCGTAGGTGAACAACTATAGTCATTCTAAAAAAGCTCCAGTCTAGGAAAGAGAGATCGACGACTATTCCTTATAGTTTAGGAGCGGATGACGACGTCTGGGGCCTTTTTAGAATAACTATAAAGCATTGAAGCCCTGTTGCGCGTGCTCTTGAAGTGTTATGATAAATTACTTTTAAACAAACCTTGTGAAAGCCTTCTCATGACAGCCCCCCATCCTTTTCTGGCTCATCGCCTTGCCACCATTAAACCGTCTCCAACTCTTGCCTTGACTCAAAAAGCAGCAGAGCTCCGAGCATCGGGTAAAGACATCTTGTCTTTAACAGCAGGAGAGCCTGATTTCGATACGCCACCATGGGTTTGCGAAGCTGCAACAAAAGCCATGGCTGCTGGGCAAACAAAATACACAGCCGTTGCTGGTACGCCAGAACTGCGCCAAGCCATTGTGACAAAATTCTCACGGGATAATCATGTAGATTATACGCCCAACGAAATTATTGTCGGGACGGGCGGGAAACAGATTATTTTCAACGCTATCTTAGCAACAGTCAACAAAGGTGATGAGGTTATCATCCCTGATCCGTATTGGGTTTCTTATCCAGATATCGTTGAAATTGCCGAGGGCACACCCGTCTTTTTACCCTGCCCTCAATCCCAAGGTTTTAAGCTCACGCCTGACCAATTAGAAAAGGCCATTACCCCGAAAACAAAGTGGATCATCTTAAACTCTCCCTCCAATCCAACGGGAGCTATGTATAGTTATGATGAATTATGGCAGTTGGCTCAGGTCTTACGTCGACATCCCCATATCTTAATTATGTGTGACGATATTTATGAACACATCACCTTTGATGGCAACAGTTTCCATGCCCTTGTAGATGTGGAAAAAGAACTAAAAGACCGCACCCTAATGTTAAATGGTGTTTCAAAGTCTTATTCTATGACAGGTTGGCGCATTGGTTATGCCGGAGGTCCTTTGTGGCTTATTAAGGCTATGTCTATTTTACAGTCTCAAAGTACGTCAAACGCCAGTTCTATTTCACAGGCAGCAGCTCTTGCAGCCCTTGAAGGGCCACAAGATTTCTTAAAAAAATGGGTGCAAGAATTTCAAGATCGACGCGATTTTGTCGTTACAAGCCTTAATGAAATTGAAGGGCTTGAGTGCCTTGTGCCCCATGGAACCTTTTATGCTTATCCGTCATGCGCTGACTATATGGGAGCAACGACACCCCATGGAGATCATATCGAAACCGATGAAGATTTTTGTGCTTATCTTTTGGATGAAGCAGGTGTTGCGGCCGTGCCAGGGAGTGCTTTTGGACGATCACCTCACTTTAGAATCTCTTATGCAACAGATCGCAATACCTTGGAAAAATCCCTCGAACGTCTTAAAACGGCCCTAGCGCAATTAAAAAAAATGCCTTTATAAAAAAGAAAGCGAACCAGAACGCCTTGTTTCTTTTTCGTGATTAATGAGCCATTTTTTGCGATGAAGGCCGCCTCCATATCCACCAAGACTTCCATTGCTTTGAATAACGCGATGGCATGGAATAATAATAGCCAGTTGATTAGATCCATTGGCATTAGCAACAGCTCTAAAGGCTTTATCTTTCCCCATAAGTCGTGCTTGTTCAGCATAGCTTCGTGTTTCTCCATAAGGAATAAGCTGGAGTTCCTGCCAGACTTTTTTTTGAAAATCACTTCCTAAAAGAGCCAATGGTGTTTTAAAAGCTGTTAGCTTTCCGGAAAAATACTCTTTGAGTTCTTGTGTAATAAGTTTTATAGGATTTGTTTGCCCTGGAATTATAGCCGCCTTTAGTTTAAGACGAAGACGTTCAACTTCCCTTTCTAAACCACGACGGTCAACAAACTCTAAAAGATAGAGTTCCTTTTCACTTGAAATGGCTAACATAGGACCAAGAGGGGTATCTATCCATGAGGCTTTTAAAATTTTAAGATGTTTATCAAAAGCTGTCGGGGCAGCGCCCATAATTTTAGAAAAGGCATCTCGGAATCCACTGCTAGAGGTGTATCCTGTATCAAGCTGTGCCTCAATGACACGGTCACCATGTCTAATTTTTTTCATAGCAATCCCCATGCGTCGCCCTCTTGCGTACTCTATAAAAGTCATCCCAAATCTTTTTTTAAATTGTCGTCGTGCTGTTGAAGCATCCATGGATAAATCTTTAAAATCTTGATTGGTCCATCTTTTTTCAGGATTTTTTTCAACGGCATCAACCAAAGCGCGTACAGTATCGCTGACTTCATTTGGATGGGAGAGGGGGCGGCATCGTTTGCAGGGACGAAAAGAAGCAAGCAAAGCTTCTTGTGCTGTTAAATAAAATTCACAATTTTCAAATTTTGGTTTTAGGGCTGGGCATGTTGGCCGGCAAAAAACACCCGTTGTTTTCACAGCAACAAAAAATTTCCCTTCGTAGTTTTTATTTTTTTCTAACAAGGCTTGGTAGAAAACTTTCTTTTGGATTTTAGTAATTTTTTTCAGCATTTTTCAAAAACAATTGTTGAGGTATAAAATAAGTATAGATCAGTTGAAAAGAGTCTGTAGCCGAAAATCAGGCATCTATTTTATAAATCTAAAAAGCATCATGAAAACCACCATCTACACCGTTTCGAGGGGGAGTAACAACCCGATCGTGGGGAACCATAGAAGCACCTCTACCATTCAGGTTACTCTCTGGGGCATTTTGCGTTTGAGAAAGAGGGCTGGATTTTCCGTAGTAAGTTAGCAAGTTATTACGTGTGCTCCAACGCACAATATGGCGAAAGGGATTTTCTTTGTTGCTGGAATAGGGAGCATCTACAAAGCTTAAACCTTCTTCTACGTTCTCGCGCTCAAAAGAACTTTGAGGGGCTCGAAAAGCCTCTCCTTCACTTAAGACCATCACAGCTAGTGTGTCTTTGTTATTTCTAAGGTCTAAAACGCTTTTTCTGTCCTTATCGTTGATTTTAAGGGGCATAGTCTCTCCGTTGTCATAAAAAGTTCTATGCGAAGAAAGTTGAGGGTTAATAGCATAGTGCAATGGATTGCCAAACCCATCTTTGCTAGCAGCTTCACTTAGGCCTAGGGCTCTATAAGGAACATGACCTTTAGCAAGAGCAATACTGCTTGTGTACAAGCAACAGGCTCACCCTGAGAGGTCTTTGAGGCTGGGCAGGGAAGAACTTGATGAGTTGCAGCAAAAGTCCCTGTTGCCGATAGCACAAGGTCAATATTTTTTGTGCTATGTTGGCGTTTTTGTGTGCTCTTATATTCCAGAAGCATCGGCAATGAGAGACCTGCAATAGTGCCCATAATGGCCAAAACAAGGGACATCTCTATAAGAGAAAAAGCTTGTGCTTTGCTATTTTTCAGGATTTTTCTAAAGTTTAACATAAAGCACACAGGCGGGATCTTTTGTTGCCGTATTCAAGATTTTATTATCTTTCAAACATTGACCGCCTTTTCCTTTTTGAACACCATTCCTCATTTGAACATTGCCAGAGAAAGGATCTTCCGTATCAAGTTTTTTAGCAATAGTCAGGCATTGCAGGGGCGTTAAAAGAGAGGCATCATTCTTGTTGCCGTTGGCGCTTCCAATGATAAACCAGTGTCCTTGCATACCGTCCAGTGGCGCATGGGCAATGGTCACAACACCGCCCAATTTAGTGGTGGGTGGTGTATTGTTGGGAAGAAGCTCTGCTGCGGCAAGATGTTCCCAAAAAGAAAGAGCTTCATGGCTGGCAGCCCCCCCAGATGAAGAAAGTCCAAAGCCTTCAATGATGCCATTATTATTACCATCTTTAAGTCCCGCTTTCAGGTAAGAAGAGGCTTTATCATAATCACCAGGAAGAGCACCGTAACGATCAACAAAAGTATTTGTAGCTAGACGATATTGATTAAGCTGCGTAATAATGGTTTTGAGGCGGGCGCTTTCAAGGAGTTCTTGACCCTTTAAAACACCGCCAATGAGCAAACCAATAATAACAAGGGCTATGGCAAGTTCCACAAGACTAAAGGCCTTAAGGCGTTTAGTTGTAAAGCGCCGAAAAATAAGAACTGCAGAAACCGTAGACATTTTTAAAACCCTGTATATGTATCTTTTTATCATATAAGCTTGTTTTTAAAAGGCAATGTTATTAAGCTTAAAAAATACCCCCTGAGGAGGATAAGTCTATGAAAAAAATACTAATTGCCCTGACACTATTACTGTGGCCTTTGTGTGTGAGTGCTTCATCTAAAAGTGTTTTAGAAGTGGGTGATGATTCCCATCAAAAAAGCTTGGTTCTTAAAATTCCTGATGTGGATGACGTTTTTCCTGAACGAGAAACATATTATAGTAAAGAAGAATTTCTCGCAGGATTTAAAGCTTTGATTCCTAAAGACTTATGGGATGACTTTGCGAATGGGTGGAGCGCAATTTATGATGGTCATGCGGAGGCCCTGAAGGACAATAAGCCTGCCCGTCGTTTATCCGCCAAGGAAGAAACGGAGCATATTCATTGTTTTTATAACAGCTTTGTTTCTGCTGACCCTACGACGAGGATTACTTTGAGATGCAAACAATAACTATTTACAGCCGTTTTGTTAATCCAACACATATACGCTTAATTGCCGCCAAAAATCCAAGCCTAGCAGAGAAAATTACATTGTGGGGTGAGCTAGATAACTAGGTTAAACCCTTACATTGTTTTATGAGCTCGTAGTTTTACTGAATTTGCTAAACAAAAAGGAGAGAGGGAAACTTCTCTCCTTTTCTTTATCATATACTCGCCAAAAAAAATCACAGATCTCGTTCTTACGCTTCTCATCTGTAAACATAGGGTAAATCGTGGTGCGGTGCTTTAATAAGACCTTTTTGAAGCACCGCTCTCTATTGAGAGTCTAATACCAAATGAAATTAGCGATTGAAGCTAGTTGTTTATCAACATCATCTTTATGGCCCCACTTAATATCATGGAGGTCTCCAGTTCTAAATTCGTCATAAATCGGCGCAAGGTGCTGCAAAATCAAAGTGTTATTTATGCTGGGATCGTACCAATCTTTGTGCCGTGTTTCGAGTTCATCGAGACGTGGGCGCTTACCATATTCTTCGCCCTTAGCAAAAAAGCGTTTTGTCTCAGTGATGGTTCTTGCGTAGTCTCTTGGTGTTAAGAGATACATAACGGACTTTCGATCGCTGGTTGAAGTTTCTCGGGAAAAAAGGTACTGAATTCCTGGAATGCTTTGCAAAATAGGAACACCACTTTTGTTAGTGATAAGTTCCCGTTGGGTAATACCGGCTAGCATGACGGTTTCACCTGCTTTGACTTTGACAGTTGTTTTAATATTGTCTTTTAAGATATCAAATTCAACAGCTGTTGATTGTTGCGCAATAACACTCCCTGCAACTTGAGTGATACTACTACCTTTAAGTTCAACATCTAAGGTAATGAACCCATCTTTATATTCCACAGGTGTTACAATTAATTCTGTACCAATGGGGGTTTCCGTGATGTTACCACCAAACTGGCCAGACAAAGCAATATGTTTATTAGTACCAGAGAAAAAGTCGGCTGGCTTACCAACGGTGGCCGTCAATGTGGGGCGCCCAATAATTTCAATATAAGAATCCGTAGAGTTTGCAATGTTTAAAGAATAATTGATGGTTCCAAAGGAAAGACCCTGGGTGATGAGACTTGATGCGCCAGAAAGAGCACCTGGAGTTATAGGAGTACCTGCTCCTGAGGTTACGGCTGGTACCCCAGCAGTTGCGACACTTGCAACATTTGTTGGGAACACAGGACCACTGCCAATAGGAGCAGAGGTATTTCTCGCTTTATAATAGTTAAAAGGGGATAAAGACATGGTAAAATTATCCATGATATTATTTCCCTTGGTCGTTGTGCCTGTTTCAGAAACACGCAAGATAACCGCATCCACAACAATCATTTCTTCTTGAAAATCTTTAATGAGGACTTGATTTTCCTGCTCTGGCTCTGGGGCTTCTGCAACAGGGGTAACCGTTGGGGCAGGGGCTGCAACGGGTTCTGGAGCTATCTCAGCAGGTTCAGTCGTTGTTTCCATTGGAGTCGCTGCTGCAGGTTCAGCACCTGGGTCAGCTTGAGCGACAAGACGGCCTGAATTATGAAGGTCTTCCCAATCTTGAACCCTTTTCTCAAGGTGTTTTTTATGGCGTTGTCTAACGGGAAGTGTGCTGTATTTTGCAAGGTACACATGGGCCTGCTCTTTTTTACCAAGGGCTGCATAAATAAGAGCAGCCGCACGAACATTACGCGGGGTATCGGGCTGTGCTGTCATAACGCGATCGATACTCATAGCGGCTGTTTTAAGATCCCCAAGGTTATAAGAGGCTGAGGCCAATTCAAACTGAGCATCTATATGCTTTGAATCCAGCAAAAGAACATGGGAGAAAAATT
>DOCA01000022.1 GCA_003503995.1 Holosporales bacterium | reverse complement strand
CGACTCTATTTTTCACAAATCACTTGTGTAAAAGATAAATAACAAACTTATCTCTATAAATCAAATAATAAAAATACATCTGGTTAAAAAAATAACCAAACGCAATAAATTAAAGAGAAAGAGAGAGGTCCTAAAACAAATCAGAACCTCTCTTTTTCATGCAACCTTTCTCTCTTAGGGCTAAAAAACCAAGAGAGAAAGGTCTTTGTAAAAACTACTTGAGTTCTACAGTTGCACCTGCATCTTCAAGTTGCTTTTTCATTTTCTCAGCTTCGTCCTTAGAAACGCCTTCTTTAACGGCTTTTGGAGCAGCTTCAACGAGATCTTTCGCTTCTTTCAGGCCAAGACCTGTGATACCGCGAACTTCTTTAATCACGTTAATTTTTTTTTCGCCAATAGCTGTCAACATAACGTCGAACTCGTCCTTAGCAGCGGCAGCTTCGCCAGCGGCAGCAGGCGCTGCTGCAGCAGCTACGGGAGCAGCAGCAGAAACGCCCCAAACGTCTTCGAGTTTTGTGGCAAGCTCAGCGGCTTCCATTACTGTAAGTTTAGAAAGTTGATCTACGATTTTATCTAAATCAGCCATTTTTAGTTCTCCTAATATATAGTATCAAATTGATTGGTTTATTCTCTCTTGTGCACTTTACTTCGCTGCGTATGCAGAAATAACACGGGCCAATTGGCTGGCAGGTGCTTGCGCAACGCCAGCAATCTTTGTTGCTGGAGCCATAACAAGCCCAACAAGTTTCCCACGTAATTCATCAAGGCTTGGCAATTTAGCCAACTCTTGAATTGCCTTTGCATCTAGAAGCTTATTTCCTAAAGCACCGCAAACAATTTCCATTTTCTCATTCTTCTTTGAGAATTCGGCAACAATTTTTGCAGCAGCCACAGGATCTTGCGAATAAGATAAACCCGTTGGGCCTGTCAAATGCTCTGAAATTTCTTCACAAGGAAGATCCTTCACAGCCAAACGAGCCAAGGTATTTTTCGCAATTTTAAAGCTTCCACCAGCATCACGCATTTTCACGCGAAGATCTGTAGATTCTGCTACTGTAAGCGCCGTTTGGCGTGTCACAACAACAAGACCTGCAGTCTCAAGTGCAGACCGGAGAGATGTCACAAACGTCTTTTTGTCATGTTTATCCATGATATCTCCAATCGTTTCTAACATAAAAAAATCTTATGTTAGTTGGTTTAAACTCTGCCCAGAAGATTCGAACGATTAATATATGTAGTACGCTATATTATGTTCTATCGACCTTCCATCTCTTGTTGGCGTACTATTATTATGAAATTCACATTACATAAAAGTACATTAACCAGTTTTCCGGGCCCACAGTCTTGGACAGTTGGTGAGACCTTCTCACCGGCATCTCCCTACAGTTACCTGTAGAAAGAAACTTTTTCATAAGGGCAAAAGCCCTTATAAATTTCTTAAAAACTTAAAGCTGTGCTACATCGATTTCAACGGCAGGTCCCATTGTTGATGTCAGCGTAATACGCTTTACGTATGTTCCTTTAGTCGTTGCAGGCTTTGCTTTCAGAATAATTGAAATGAAAGAACTTACGTTTTCTGCAAGTTTTTTTGCATCAAAGCTCGCTTTACCAATGCCAGCATGAATAATACCTGTCTTTTCAGCACGGTATTCAAGCTGTCCAGCCTTGGCATCTTCAACAGCTTTCACAACATTTGGCGTTACTGTTCCTAATTTAGGATTTGGCATTAAGCCTTTTGGTCCTAAAATTTTAGCAGCACGGCCCACAATACCCATCATATCTGGCGTCGCGATACAGCGGTCAAAATTAATTTTACCGGCTTGGATATCAGCCAAAAGATCGTCAGAACCAACAATGTCAGCTCCTGCTTTCTTGGCTTCTTCAGCCTTAGCGTCCTTTGCAAAAACGGCAACACGAACGGTTTTACCTGTGCCATTTGGCAAGGAAATCATACCGCGGAGGTTTTGCTCTGCTTTACGCGTATCAATATTCAAATTCATCGCAATATCAACAGTTTCATCAAACTTTGCTGTCGCACGCTCTTTCACAATTTTCACAGCTTCTGCAACAGAAACAGCATCTAATTGACTCAAACCTTCGTAAGCTTTTGTAATTCTTTTACCTTGTTTCGCCATGATCTTAACCCTCGACCTTCATGCCCATTGAGCGGGCTGTTCCTGCGATAATTTTAACGGCAGCATCCATATCAGCTGCGTTTAAATCAACCATCTTTGCTGTCGCAATTTTTTCAAGTTGAGAGCGTGTCACAGAAGCAACGATGTCACGTCCAGGCGTTTGAGAGCCTTTTTGAAGTTTAGCTGCTTTTTTCAAAAAGTAAGAAGCAGGTGGTGTTTTCGTCTCGAATGTAAAGGAGCGATCCGCATAAACCGTAATCACAACAGGAATGGGCATGCCCGCTTCCATTTCTTGTGTTTTCGCGTTGAATGCTTTACAGAATTCCATAATATTCACACCTTGTTGACCAAGCGCTGGACCAACTGGGGGTGAAGGATTTGCTTTACCAGCTGCAATTTGCAGCTTGATGTAGCCTTGAATTTTCTTAGCCATTTTTTTCCTCGTTTCTTTATACTCACCTATAAGTGGGTATAATCAATTAATGTTTCGGGCTGTGGTACGAAGATGGCTCTTCTTCCACAAATTTTGCCCTTCAATACTGAAGGGACTTTCTTTGATAGCAGCAATCATATACTAGAATCAAATCTTTTCTACCTGAGAAAACTCAAGTTCAACAGGTGTTGCACGGCCAAAGATCAAAACAGAGACTTTCAAGCGCTCTTTTTCATCATCAATTTCTTCAACAAAACCATTAAAGCTAGCAAAAGGACCATCAACCACACGAATTTCTTCGGCAACCTCAAAAACAACTGCATGTTTTGGACTGTCTTTTTGATCTTTTAGCTGGCCCATAAGGCGTTCAGCTTCTGTCTTTGTAATAGGTGTTGGCTTACCGCGCCCACCCAAAAATCCTGTAACCTTAGAGTTACTGCTCACAAGGTGCCACGTTTCATCGGTCAAAACCATATTGACAAGAATATAACCAGGGAAAAAGTGTCGTTCACGCTGAGTTTTCACACCACGCTTAACTTCAATAATTTGCTCCATGGGTGCAAGGGCATCCAATAAAAGATCTTGGAGGCCTTTTTTTTCTGCTTGTTCTCTAATAGATTCTGCAACTTTACGCTCAGAACCAGAAAAAACATTAACAACGTACCAACGTGCATTCGCCATAATTAAAAGCTATCCTAAAAGAGGTTTCATGAGAGTGGAAATAAGGCCATCAGCCAATAAAAAGAAAATCGCAGCCAAAACAGCAATAATCAGAACCATAATAGAGGTCACTGTGGTTTCTTGACGTGTTGGCCAAGTAACTTTTTTTGTCTCTTGACGCACCTGTTGTATAAACTGCATCGGGGACGTCTTATTAGCTGTTTTTTCTTTTGTCATAATACAAGCCATTTTCCAAGTTCGTGGCAGGAGTGGAGGGAATCGAACCCACAACCTTCGGTTTTGGAGACCGACGCTCTGCCAATTGAGCTACACTCCTAAACGGTTTTTATACAAAAATCAAGCCTTTTCTTTAGGAGCTTCTCCAAAAAGGCTTGATCATTAAAGGGGCATAAGGCCCCTCATATTATTTAATAATTTTAGTGATCACACCCGCACCAACAGTACGGCCACCTTCACGGATCGCAAAACGGTCACCTTCGTCCATGGCAATTGGGTTGATCAACGTCGCTTTCATCTTAACGTTGTCACCTGGCATAACCATCTCAGTACCTTCTGGTAGAGTAATCGCACCTGTAACGTCTGTTGTACGTACGTAGAACTGTGGACGGTAGTTAGAGAAGAATGGTGTATGACGACCACCCTCTTCTTTACTTAGTACATAGATCTCAGCAGTAAATGTTGTGTGAGGAGTGATTGTGCCTGGCTTACAAAGAACCTGACCA
>DOCA01000033.1 GCA_003503995.1 Holosporales bacterium | reverse complement strand
TTCGTAATACGAACCCATGTTTCCCGCAGACGACCCGGAATTGTATCTTGTTTAATACCAAAAGACGGAACGGCCCAACTGTGGAGAACATCAACGGATGTACCAAGGATACGCACATTTGTATCAACAGGTAAAACCACTTGCTTATCCACATCAAGATTTCGTATTTGCCCGTCTTTCAGCTGATCCTTGTTAAGCATAAAAGAATCAAAAGAGATATTATGATCAGGGTACTCATATTCCCAATACCACTGATGTCCGATCACTTTGAGCGTCATGTCTGCTTTTTCCGTTTTATCCATAAAATAAATCAATTTAACCGATGGAAAAGCAATAGCCGCAACAATTACAACAGGAACAAGAGTCCATAAAATTTCAAGGGGTACATTATGTGTTCGTTTTGACGGCGTTGGGTTTTTCTTTTCTCGAAAGCGAAAAAGAGTAATAGCCAGTATCACCGTTACAAAAATCAAGATTGGTGTAATGATCCACATCAACATAATATGCATCTCGTTGACGCGCTCCATCACAGGGCTCGCGGACTCTTGATACCACATTTGCCAGTCCTCTGGAATACCATCAGCATAGGCAAACGGGGCCATTATAACGAAAAAAAGAAAGATTCTTAGGGATCTTAAGGTGCTCATAAAAGGGCCTCAAATTATAGCTTTTAACAATATTTTAGCTGTTTTCCTACTTTCTTCAAGGGTCCATATAAATTTAATTCATTTTTTATACAATTTTAAGGTGAAATTGACGATTTATCTTGACCTCAAACTCTTTTTATTTGAGGCTAGAAGTAGATGACAAGGAGGTTCTCATATGATTAAATCACTATACAAAACTCTATTTATTACTATTTTTCTTTTTAACTTTATCAACATAGCCCCTATTTTTGCAAGTTTAGGGGAAGAAGATGACAACACAGTCCCGTTTCATTTTAAACTTGGTGCTGGAGACCCTAACGTAAAAAATCCTAACGGGACAAAAGCTCACGTATTAGAGCGCAATATCCCTTGCATTGATTCTCTAGACCCTGATGTATGGCTCGAGGTGCATAATAATCCCTTTACAGGCGTGACCCATTACCTTGGGGCTCTTCCAAGCATTAATCTCAATCCAACCACGAATATTTTTCTAGAATATCTTCAATTTGCCTTCTTACCTCAAATCAAAAAAGGGGGAAAGCTTTCAGAAGAAGACACAATTTACTCTAAAACCTTTAAAATGATCCAACCTGCCCCAATCAGTAACGTTGGGTGTCATTTTTTTATGCCAAGCGAAATAGCTGAGGGCGCTGGCGTTGTCTTACTTATGCCTGGTAGTAAGGGTGCGCGACTCTCTGAGATAAAACGAGCTAAAGACTATGCAAAACAGGGTGTTCCTTGCCTTATTCCCGACTTTGTTTCCACAGCTAGGACAAATAATAAGCTTGGTGGAAACTCTACCATTGGCAATCAGCTTGCCGTCAGTTTCTTTGGAAATGCTCTCAGCATTCTTCTGCTCCATAACACTCTCCAAGAATGGGATGCAATCGACCCAGAAAAAGTTGTCTGGGACTGTGAGTCCATTGGCTCAACACAAGCTCTTCTTGCTCTTATGCCAGAAGTCGTTGCGAAATTTGAAGAGGATTTTATTCCACCTGCTTATATGATGCTAAATGATTTTGCGCCTGTTTTAACAACACTTAGCTTCAAAGAGAGCCCTTTTTGGGCAATTCCTAAAACAATCTGGGGAGGAGAAAAAGATAAATTCACCCCTCTTTCACAAGTCGAAGAGTTTTTACGTCAGGGTCCTCTTGACCACCCCACTCTTCTCGAAAAACATGACGGTTTCCATGATGCTCGTTCCCTTGATGGCGATACCATTGGGCAAAAAGGTGGCACCTATGACCTTAAAGACGCAACAAACTATACGGGTCTTTGTGCTTTTATGAAATCCTCGATAGAGGAAATCAGAGACAGCGTGAAACACCTCGGTGTTGACACAGATGAAGGAGGTATTATGGGAGCACTTGAAACACCTTTTGGCAACTTTAGGCTCCACCTAAGGCTGGAAAATACCGATCTTTCTCCTATGGAAGTGTCAGATCGTATCCGCCTTTTACCAAAAGGAGCAACCTTTGGGCCTGGATCACAAAGAAAAGCCACAGAATTACGCAATGAAGTTCTAAAGACTGTTCTAGAGTACGCTCTTCCTGTCGTTGAGGAAATAGAAGAAGACCTTTAAGGCTTAAGTCTTTTAAAAAAGCCTCCTTTTAACAGGAGGCTTTTTCTATACAGAATTCTTTTTAAAAAAATTTAGCGATCTTAATTCGCAGGCTCCTTACTCTCTAAGTAATGCTCCAGCCAGTGAATATCATACTCTCCATTAACCACATCAAGATTCTTAGCTAAATCTTGATGAAGGGGAATGATCGTTTGAATACCATCGATCACAAACTCCTCCAAAGCACGACGTAAACGACGCAAGCACTCTGCCCGATCATTACCAAGAACGATCAACTTTGCAATCAGGCTGTCATAATGAGGCGGCACACGATATCCACCATAAAGAGCGCTGTCAACGCGCACACGTAAGCCACCAGGAGGATGATAAGCCACAACCGTTCCAGGGCTTGGCGCAAATGTTTGATGATGCTCGGCATTAATACGACATTCAATGGCATGGCCACGAAAATGGACGTCTTTTTGCGTTAAGCGAAGCTTTTCACCAGCGGCAATGCGAATTTGCTCTTGCACGATATCAACGCCCGTAATCATCTCTGTTACAGGGTGTTCTACCTGAACACGGGTATTCATTTCAATGAAAAAGAATTCCCCTTTTTCATATAGAAATTCAAAAGTTCCAGCACCTCGATAACCAAATTTTACACAAGCATCTGAACAAAGCTCGCCCAAGGTTTTGCGTTGTTTTTCAGAAATAGCTGGGCTTGGTGCCTCTTCCCATACTTTTTGGTGGCGACGTTGCAACGAACAATCCCGCTCACCAAGGTGAATCGCATTTCCGTGCTCATCGGATAAAACTTGAACTTCAATATGACGGGGTGTTTCTAGGAATTTTTCAATAAAAACTTCATCATTACCAAAGTTTGCCTTTGCTTCAGTTTTTGCAATGGTAATAGCTTGGCGCAAATTCTCAGGATCTCTCACAATCTGCATACCTTTACCACCGCCACCACCAGAAGCTTTTACAATAACGGGATAGCCTACAGCCTCACAAATCTTATCCACATCGTCTTGAGGCGTCACGCCCCCCGAAGATCCTGGAACCACTGGGATACCAAGACGTACCATAGCTTCTTTTGCTAGAATCTTATCTCCCATAACCCGAATATGTTCTGGCTTTGGCCCGATAAAAATAAAGCCATGTTCTTCAACCATTGCTGCGAATTCAGCATTTTCAGATAAAAAACCATAGCCTGGGTGAACAGCATCTGCCCCTGTCACTGTCGCAGCAGACAAAATGGCGTGCATATTTAAATAGCTGTCCTTTGAAGACGCTGGGCCAATACAAACACTTTCATCGGCCAAGCGCACATACATCGCATCGGTATCGGCCGTTGAATGAATAGCAACGGTTTTGACACCCATTTCATGGCAAGCACGATGAATACGAAGAGCAATTTCACCCCGATTAGCAATGAGAACTTTTTTAATCATGATCTTATCTCTCAAGCCCTAGAAAAGTAAGGCTAAGCTTTAAAAACTCAACCCTCCAATCTAGGTAAACAGTTTATTCAATAATAAGGAGCACTTGGTCAAATTCGACCGGATCAGCATCTTGCAACAAAATTTGTTTTACAACACCGTCTTTATGGGCTTTGATTTGGTTCATCACTTTCATGGCTTCGATAATCAAAACACTATCACCTGCCTTAACTGAATCTCCAATCTTCACAAAAGGATCAGCCCCAGGAGCAGCAGATAAATAGGCATTACCAACCATGGGGGACTTTAACGCACCAGGATGTTTAGACAGATCCGCAGGGCCTGCTTCCTCTGATGCAACAGGAGCTGGAGCAGAAGACGGCGCAGCAGCAGGAGCCGCTAGAGGCAGTGGCGCTGCAGAAGTCTGCATCTGTTGCACAGTGGTTTGGCGAGCAACGCGAATGCGACACTCCCCTTTTTCATATTCGATTTCTGTGAGGTCTGTTTCGTTAAGAATTTCAGCGAGTTGCCGCACAACATCTTCATTAATGGAAGAGTCATCTTTTGACATAGGGTATCTACCTTTTCTTAAATAATGCTGTAGTTTTATACCAAATTTTAAACGGTTGCAACAGTCCCTTGAGGAAGTGCCGTCGAAGTGCTGCCACTTAGAGACCCTGTGCTCTTTTCAGCTTTTGGTTTTTTGCCACCATGGCGGATGATTTCATTACGAATAACCAGGGCAATCAAAGCAATGCTAGAGGCTGATAAGCCAAAGATGAAAGCATAGTTTAAAGACATCTCTGCAAAGTGCCCTGCCATAAATCCAGCGAAAACAGCAATCACACCAGATAAGAGGTAATAAAGACCAAGAGCTGTACCAATAATTTTCTCAGGCACTTCATCGGCAATAATCGCTGCAAAAAGCATTTGAGATGTTCCCCGTTGCGCCCCCCAAAAGACAACACCAACCAGAGCAAGCACAAGCCCACCTTCAAAGATAAAGCAGACATTTGCCGCAACAAGAGCGATAAAAGAAAAGTACAACATGCGGGAACGATCAATACGATCAGAAAGCCTTCCAATGGGTAGGCAAGCAAAGGCAGAGATCAAGTTAAAGAAACCTATGGTTGACATA
>DOCA01000074.1 GCA_003503995.1 Holosporales bacterium | reverse complement strand
CTTCTGCCACGATGCATAAGGGTCGCAGAAGTAGGTTTTCATTCCCATGCTATCAACAAGTTCCTGATGATTGGTGAACTCGCCACCATTATCAAATGTCATAGATTTTTTCAACTCGTCTGGAAGACTCATCATGATCTTTTTAATGGTCTCAATGGTATGAATCGCCGTTTTTGAATCCAACCTGACAACAATCCCATAAAGGGTTTTACGCTCCACCAAAACAATTAAATGCTGGGAGCCTCTAATACAGCTCATTAAATCAGCCTCCCAATGTCCCACCTCATCCCTTGCAGCAATGCTTTTAGGGCGTTCGTGAATAGAAACTCTGTTTGGAATTCTTGAGCGATTGACACGTAACCGTCTGCCTCGTCTATTGTGTGCTTGAGGTAAGAGTTTGTGCAAGCTTCTTTTTGTCTGAGCGGGCTTATAGAGCCACTGATAGATCAATTCATGATTAATATATAGGATATCTTTTTCTGGAAATTCCCTGAGACGACCCGAAATCTGTTCTGGCGTCCAATTCTCTTGTAGCCTTTCAAGGATGAATTGCTCAAGAAGGGGATTCTGATCAATCCTAGAAGTCTGAGAATACCTGGCTAAAGACCTTTTCTGGGCTGTCGTAGCCACGTAGCCATTTTTGTTAGCGTTACGCTTTAACTCACGCGAGACCGTGGATTCAGAACGCTTCATGAGCCGAGCAATCTCATTTTGAAAAAACCCTTTCTCTTTATAGACAGACAATAATAGCCTTTCATCAAGGCTTAGATGGGTGTACTTTGACATGGCAATTCCTTTCGCTGTCATCTGCTGTTTCAGTGCCGATTATAGCACCGAAGGAATTGCACTTCAGAATTGAATCTGCTCCTGGAAGTCTCCAAGAGCTTTTAAGATCAAAAATAGTAAGTACTTAGTTAGCCTTAGCATGGTCCGTTAGAGTAATAAAAGCAGCACCAATGTCATCAGCTGCTGCTGAAAACACGAGAAAATGACCAATAGCTGTTCCAACAGGCAACTGATTAAGATGTACATGAAAGTCATTTCCAGCAAACTTACCAGCATTGGCACCAAAAGGAATTGCTGCATTACCATACCGAACAGTTAATGTATGATCATTACCTGCAATACCAGTCACTTCGGCAACACCGACCGGCACTGTTCCAACAGCTTGAGCGCCAAAACCATTGGTAATAGCCCAAACCACAGCATCTCTAGTATTGTTATTAATAACAATTGCAATTATAACAGCAGCTATCTGAGGAGCCGTTAATTGATTACCTCCCACTATATAAGGGTTAAGCAATATAGCCGCATCAACATTAGCTTGGTTAATAGCTATTGCATCACCGTTGGCATTTTCTAAAGCCACAGCAGCTGCAACATTGTTAGCATTAACCCCTAAAGGAACACCTAAAAGGGCATCCGCAGCAACAACATTAGCTGCATTAACCTGTCCAGCTCCTCCAGCATTTCGAATAATCTCATCTGCTGCTGCAACATGGTTTGCATTAACAGCTACTCCGCCAGCAAGAAGAGCAACGGTCGCAGCAATGTTGTTTGCATTAACGGCTAAAGGAACACCAAGAAGAGCATCTGCCGCCCTAACATTGTTTGCGTTAACACCTACTCCCCCAGCAGCAAGGGCGGTGAGTGCTGCACGATTGTTCACATTTTGCGGAAGACCTAGGCCTGCTAAAGTTGCATTTTGCGCTCCCTCAGCCCGCTGGCGTTTTCCTTCTACTCGAGCCTGCTGAATTGTATCTTCTCTCAAAGCCATAGCGTCCTGGGAAAGAAGACTTGCCACCAAAGATAAAGGCAGTATTTTTAGATATTTCATTTTTTTCAATCCTTTTTTAACATTATTAAGAATAAAAGCTGCAGCTTATTATGAGCATATATTTATTAATTAAATATTAATATTTTTTGTTTTTTCCGTAGACTTCCCAAAAAGGTTCAAATCTATAGCCGTTCCAAAAAGGTTCCAGTCTAGGAAAGAGCGATCGACGACGATGTGTCTTAAAGTTTAAGAACGACTAACGACGTCTGGGACTTTTTTGGAACGGCTATAAAATAGAGTAGCCAACGATTATAACTTATATTTTGGGAACGAATGACAACGCCTGAAGTCTCTTAGGAATGTCAAATAACACTTCATTTCCCAAACCATACCTCCTTCTTTTCGTACTAATCTAAAAAAACCATACCCTTGAAAGAGTATGGTTTTACTAATTAGAAGATAATTTTGCTATTAAACTTTGATAAGAATACCAAGTTTAGCAGAAATACCATTATAACATGCTTTTGTTGTTTGGAAGAGTGTTGCATCAGCTGTCGCATTTCCCTTTATATCTTCTCCAAAGAATTCTCCTGAAACTTCAAAACGCACACCAACATTTTTATGAACTTCATATTCAACACCCAAAGCAGGTACAAACTGAACCACTCTGTCAGTTGTGGTATTTTCAATAGATGTGTCGCCTTCAGAACCCAATCGAAATTTAGAAATACCGGCTCCAAATTTGGCGTAAAGACCTGTTTTTTCGTTCATTTTCCAACCAATAACAGCAGAAGGAATAATTTGCCATTGCCTTTTTAAAGTCATCTTCCACGTATCAAGAATGCGTGAATCAAAAGCCTCATGACCTATATTCATGCCGTCCCAGTTTCCTTCAACCTCAACGCCACCAAAAAAGTTGCCAAAGAAGTAGCGGGCTCCTGCAAAGATACCAGCGCTCCAAAATGCCTCTCCTCGAGTACCATTTAATTTTGCAGTCGCACCATTCCGAACAGCCGCTGTATCAAATTCTGCATAAGAAAATGTACCGCCAGCCTGAGTACCTAGATAAACTTGAGGTGGTGTCCAATCAGCTTGCGCATTTAAGGCGGGAAGTACTGTTAGAGCAGTTGTTAAAGCTAAAAGTGTTTTTTTCATGGGAGTTACCTTCCTGTTTTTTTATATAATAACAATTAAACTTTATCTTAATTTGCACCAAGTTCAACTCGTAAAAACACTTAACTTTCTCCTTTTTTTCAAATGTTGCTTTATTGCCACAGTTCTTTTTTGCATCGAAGTTCCATCAAAAAATAGATTCTTTTAAAAAAATAGACAAAAATAAAAAAAAGCCTTTCCTTTTCAAGAAGTCTTCGGTACAAAGAAAACATCTTGTTGTGGGTGATTAGCTCAGCGGGAGAGCATCTCGTTTACACCGAGACGGTCGGGGGTTCAAATCCCTCATCACCCACCATTCTTCTTTTTCCTAAAATTTTAAAAAAAATTTTCTATTTCTTTAAAAAAAACCTTTTTTTAAGAATTCATTAACCCTATTCATTTATGCTTTTAAATATGTATTAAAAAAAATAGGATCTAAAAATGAAATATCTCAAAGTGTTACCTTTTGCCCTCATGGCAAGCTTGATTTCCCAAGATGCTCTGGCTTTAGGCCAAGCAACTATTGATAACGCACAAGCACAGGCCCGCCAAGATGCCATTGATCGCTTAGCTGCCGCTGATGCAGCTCAAAAAGCTCTCGTCAAAAAAGCAGCTGAAGAAGCTGCCGCCTTAGCAGAGAAGAAAGCCGCTGAGGCTGCCGCTAAAAAAGCGGCTGAGGAAGCTGCTGCCGCAAAGAAAGCCGCTGAAGAAGCCGCTGCTGCTGAAAAAGCTGCCGCTGAGGCTGCCGCTAAAAAAGCAGCTGAAGAAGCCGCCGCAAAAAAAGCTGCACAAAAAGAAGCTGCTCGCAAAGCCGCTGAGGCCGCCGCTGCTAAAAAAGCCGCACAGAAAGAAGCCGCTAAAAAAGCCGCTGAGGCTGCTGCTGCTAAAAAAGCTGCCGAAGAAGAAGCTGCCCGTAACGCGGGTCCAGAAGCTGATGCTTTAAAAGCCGCTGGCATTGAAGTCAACGACTCAAACAAAAGTGCTGTTAAACTCCTCCTTGATCTTAACGTCCAGACAACCCTTATTACCGATGCAAACCTCAAAGCCATTTTAAGTGAGACTGCAGATTTAGAGAAAAAAGCGGTGGCTCTTCTTATAAAGACCGATTTATATGGTAAGCAGAATAACACCTCAGAGAAACGACAATCACCTTATTCTTATCGCCATGCTGCTGAAGCTTTTGCAAACAATACACAAGCTTGGAAAGTTGCAACGAAAGGTGACTTGAAATATTGGCGCAAACATGCATCTCATAAGCACAATAGACATACCGTAAGAAATGTTGCAGCTGGTCGTCATTACAACTAATAATTCAATACTTAAAGTCTAAAGAAATCCCCTAGAGAGCGCAATGACTTTCTCTAGGGGATTTTTTTTAGGGCCTGCCTCCGACAACGTCGACGAAGATCCTTCTGCACCTGCATCAAAAGAACTCATGGCAAAAACCACCCTCCTTGAAGCGCCTCACACCCTTGAAGCCATCCACTATGTCCTTGCAGCCCTCAACGGAATGACTTTCAATATCCATCAAAGCGCTACCCTTGACCTCGAACATCACCTAAAAATGTGTGAAACCCTTGTCAAACTTACTCAGCACTTTAAAGAAACAACTTAAACAAAAAAGCCCTCGCAATCGCGGGGCTTTTCTTCTTGTTTTTAATTCGATTCAAAGTAATTAATCACTGTGGACTTTTTCATTGCGCTCGTGGCGCTCTTGAGCCTCTAAACAAAGAGTTGCAATGGGGCGCGCTTCTAAACGAGCCAAACCAATGGGTTCGTCAGTATCTTCACAATACCCATAACTACCATCGCGAATGCGCATAAGAGCATCATTGATCTTATTGATAAGCTTGCGCTCACGATCCCGAGTCCGCAATTCAAAGGCACGGTCTGTTTCCGTTGTTGCTCGATCAGCGAGATCAGGCTCGTTATGAGTTTCCTCTTGCATATGGTGAATCGTTTCAATGGACTCGTGAAGCAGCTCGGCCTTCCAGTCTTCTAACTTTAGACGAAAGTATTCCAAGTGCTTTGGGCACATGTAGTCTTCTTTTGGAGAAGGATGGTAATCGGGTGGGAGAGTTGCAAGAGCCGCTCCTTCTTCGTTACCAGTATGTTGTTTCACTGTTGCCATATAAACCTCCTGTTAAGTTTATTGCGTTAAATCTTAAGCTCTTATCAAAGGCTTTCTTAGCGACTCATTTCAATTTTAGCAATCTCAACCATAGCACGTTGCTTTATTTCTGCAATCACTTGCTTTAAGTTTGGATTGTTAATTTGAGCCGGCAAAGTCGTCGTCACACTCACAATATGTTCTAACGACCTTTTTGAAATAGCCCCTGCTAAAATCTCATTTTGCAGTTTCTCAAGAGATTCTAAAATCATTTCCCCTTGAGCAGCTGTCCTCTTTGCCGAAGCATCTCGCTCGCCAACTTCTTGTATTTGCATAAGCTGGGATAAAGAAGCCATTTCTGCTGCACTTTGTGGAGCATTGGTCATACTTGTCTGAGCAGCACCAGTCCCTTCCCCACTCACAGTAAAAGCGGATTGAGAGCCGGACTTGGTTGCCCTCTTAAGACGAGAGGGCGCATAGGTTTTTACCGTTTCAATTTTAACCATGATGCACTCTATTTTATATCTCTATAGTATATCATAAAGTTTTTTTGAGCGCTTTCAAAAAATCACTCCCCCGTTTTCTCTTTTGTTTTCAAAATCATAATTTTATTGTCTAAAATTTATTAAATTATTTGATTAAATTACAAAACTATTTCATGTTTACTGTAAAAAAAATACATTATAGACTTTAAATGCATAGTAATTAATTTTTATTATTATGATAAATAAATGCAATACTGAACTGGGAGGTTACATATGCATAACTTACTAAAAACAATGACTTTTACGGCAATTCTAGGATCAACAAACTTGTTTGCATCCGATGGGGTTTTTCTTTTTACAGAGGCACCAGACATGCCAAACCAAAGCATTGTTTATGAAACAAGTCCCACTCTTCGTGTTAACGATCATGGCTATGTTCAAGATGATAATGATCGCTTTTTACTAGGCTGGAACATGCAAAGCGGTATGCTTCATGATCCTAATAGCTGGGACATTAGTCGCAACAATCTAAGTCTCGTAAGATACCTAGACTCAATGATTCCTTTCCAACAAACAACATTCCTACAAAGTAGCTTCACATTACCTTTGGCCGACGCCATTGGTACAAGCTATCAACACCAATGGAGTGTTGTTGACAATGTGGGCAC
>DOCA01000061.1 GCA_003503995.1 Holosporales bacterium | reverse complement strand
TGATGCAGGAACGGATACCTTTGGCTTTAGGCTTTTTGACCCTGGTACAGGCCTTGATACGATTACGGATTTCCAAACCGTCGAAAATGTTAACGGAACCGATCGTCTTGATTTGTCTGAGTTGCTTGTTGATGCAGGGTATAATACGTTGACGGATGTGCTGACGGATTTCATTCAGGTTATCGAGGGAGGTAGTGATGCAACTGTTTCTTTCAACTCTGCAGGTAACGGCGGTGCTGGAACTTATGTTGATATTGCTTCTTTAACAGGGGTTACAGCGGGTACAATTAATATTTTAGTAGATGCTGTCGCAGCCGTGGAAACCGTCGCCGTTGCTTAAACTTCAAGGACTTGCTTAACAAGAGGGAGAGTTAAGTTTCGACGCAGCTCAAGGGATTTACGATTTAAAGTTGCGGCCATTTCTTGTACCCCTTCGTAAGAACGTTTCATATGTTTGATGATATAATTTAAAACATTCTCAGGAACCTTGAGTTGCAAATCAGAAAACCTTTTAATCAAGAGAGCACAAAGCAATTCATCGTCAGGGGCTAGGATTTGTGTTGCCGGAACAGATTGTAAACGAGAGGCCAAATCAGGCAAGGCAATATTCCAAAGACGAGGGGGTGTTTTTGCAGTTAGCAGTAAATAGCCTTGATATTCATTAATGAGGTTATAAAGGTGAAATAACCCTTTGTAGCAGGTAATTTCATCGGCATTGTCTACAATTAGAAATGGGTTTTGACTTACATATTCTGCCAAATAATCCAGTTTTAAAACGCTATCATCTACAAAACTTGCTCGGCTTTCATTGCGCCATAAATGTGCTATATGGGTACGGCCACTGCCTGAGGGACCATAGAGAAGCTGGACGCGATTGTCCCAACGGGGCCAGCGTTGAAGTAGGGAGACTGCTTCATCATTACTGGGTGAAATGTAGAAATTCTCCCATCGGTAAATAGGATCAAGAGAGATATCAAAAGCGAGTTGTACAACGGATGCCGGTTTCATGCCTCATAAGCCTCAAGGCGTTGTCGATAGTTATTCAGAGCAAATCTTAAGAGCACTGCCAAGATCGCTGAAAGAGGGACCGCTAAAAGCAAACCCGTAAAGCCCATGAGAAACCCGCCAGCCAAGAGGGCAAAAATGACCCAAACAGGATGTAATCCAATGCGGCCTCCGATGAGCTTTGGTGTTAAATAAAAGGACTCAACAACTTGCCCAAAGGCATAAATAGCCAATACAATGAATAAATGATCAAAACCGCTAAATTGCGCTAAGGTAATGCCAACAGCCGCTACAAATCCGATAAAGAAACCAATATAAGGAACAAAGGCTAAAAGGCCACTGAATAAGCCGACGGTAAAAGCGAACTCTAACCCCATAAGAGAGAAGGTGAGGGTATAATAAAAGGCAAGGATCAGGCACACGCTTGCTTGCCCTCTGAAATAGCCGCTTAAGGTTGCATTGATTTCATCGCCTAATTTTAAGCTCGATGATTTCATAGTGTGGGGTACAAGATCATGAATATAATCTAAAATTTTTGGCCAATCCCGCAAAAGATAGAAAATAAGGAGAGGTGTCAAAAGCACAAGGGAAACAAGATTTGCAAGGGCTAAGGTATTCGTGAAAAGCCCTGCCAAAAAGGTGAAAACCCATTTCAACATCTTAGAGAGATTTTCCGTAACAGTGCTTTGAATTTCTTCTTGTATGTTACCTTTAAAACTTGAAATCCATGTTTGAATTTTTGGTGTCGCTCCTTCAATAAAAGTCTTGAGATAATCCGGTAACGTTACGGCCAGAGAGCGAAGCTCGTCTTTTAAAAAAGGAATGGTGAAAAAAAGAAGTGTTGCAATAAGAATCACAACACTTAAAACCATGACCGAGGTTGCAGCGGTACGCCCGAGCCCTTTGCGTTCAAAGAAACTAACGGCTGGGTCAAGGGCATAGGCAAAAATAAGAGCAACCCCAAAAGGCATCATAATGGGGTAGAGGTAGTAAAAGAAAAGGGCAAGCACAACGCCGCCTCCTAAAAGCCAGAGACGGACTTTTTTGCTCACATCATCAGCTAGTTGAACCGCAGAAACAACTTTTGTTTTTGAGGCCTTTTTCTTAGGCGATGACGTCTTTGGATGAGTTTTCGAGCCACTTTTTGACATAACTACCTCCCGACAGCAGTGTTGTAATTGCTGTTAGTATAAACAAAATATTATTCAATGTGGGATATATTGTGCCGTAGGCTAATTCAGTTAAAACAATCACCACTAACAAAAGCTGCATCAGCGTGTTGGCCTTGCTGATGAAAAGAGGCTTAATTTCCAAGGATGACTGGAAAACAACGGCCAAGAGAGCCCCCCCAAGGATTACAAAATCTCGGAAAACAACAAGGATGACAAGCCATGATGGAAAAACACCATGGAGGCCGAGAGTGACAAAAACAGCAACCAGCAAAACTTTGTCTGCAATGGGGTCAAGGTAACGGCCGAGGGTTGTTTGACACTGCATTTTTCGGGCCAAAAAACCATCCAGTAAGTCAGAAACGCCAGCAATAAAAAAGCCCAAGAGAGCATAAGAATAATACTCATCTACAAGAGCCCATACGATAACGGGCACAAGAAAAAGGCGAAAAAGGCTAATGAGGTTAGGAATGGTCATGGGTATATCTCGAAGCCAGGAGGTGTTTCGGGCTCTTTTGGAGAGGGCGATTTAAAATGTGATGGAGAGGACATTGCTGAGTCAAGGGGTTTAGACGGGGGGGACTGCCTCAAACCAACGGATAAATCAAAGCTGCCGGGTGTGCCTTCGCTAAAGACGAGGCCTCGGCGTGCAAGTTCCCCCACGAGTTCATGGAAAGGAAGGCTCGATTTAATCACAATTTTTGCGTAGGTGCGGGAGAGACTAGCCACACTAAAAACTTGAACAGCCCCTATTTTCAAACCACGACGAATTTGTTGCCATTGGCCAAAGCTATTGAAAGAAGCTGTGACATGATAGGTTTGCAGCCCAACATTTTTTGTTTGAATGGCAGATGAGCTCTGATCTTGAAGGGCTTTGATAAGTTCGATGCGTGCCTTGGTGAAAGCCTCTTCAGGGGTATCAGCCTCAACAAAAAGAGGGTCGCTAGAAAAGACAAGACGGTCGCTGTGGAATAGTTTAACGGTGAGTTCAAGCTCATTATGCTCGAGGGAGACACGTTTTAAAATTGCAACAACAAGTGCATCTTTTCCATAACGATCTAGTAATCCTTGAATTCGTTGAGCGCGGTTCGTCATAATGTCTTCAATGGATATACTCATAATATCTTGAACATCCCCTAAAGGAACACGTGTCTTTAAAACATCCTCTTGGGGGGCTTGTTGCCAGAATTGGTGCCATGGGTTCTTTGTATCCCACATCAATGATTCATCGGACGTTAGATAAACAGGTACTAAAATGACGTCTTTGGCATTGGTGGGTGAGTCGTCTTTTGATTTACCTTCTTGTGTTTGGTCCGCATTATTCTCAGCGCTTTGATCGTCAGAATCACGGTCATGGCGACCTTGTAAGAGTCTTCTTAGCCCTCTATCGCTGAAAGTAATAGAGAGGGTACCAATATATTGTTTGGGGGAAATTTTTTCTTTTTCGATCTCAAAAGTATCAACGGCATTCTCAAGGGCTTCATCACTTGGCATGCCACGGGATTTTAAGTCATATTCAAAAGCAGAATTACCCTGAGTTATTTCAAGAAAGGCTTTGCGTCTTGCTTCTGCTATGGCAAGTTCTCGGGCTTTCAGGCCTGAATCAGATTTAACATTAACGGCAATGCCACCGACTTGCATGCCAGCATCACAGGTAAAAAAAGGAGATAGTCCACATAAAAAGCTTAACGTTATAAGACAGGCTTTTAGAGTCATGGAGTTTCTCCTTTTTTTAATATCTTCTTAAAAGAAAATATTGATTAGCCAACAATTTCAATTCCGCTAAAGAAGTAAGCAATTTCAATGGCTGCATTCTCGAGAGAGTCAGATCCATGAACAGAGTTAGCTTCAATTGATTCAGCGAATTCTTTACGAATCGTTCCTGCATCTGCATTTTCAGGGTTTGTGGCTCCCATAACATCGCGGTAGGCAGCAATGACATTTTCGCCTTCAAGAACTTGCACAACAACAGGACCTGATGTCATAAAGTCGCAAAGATCACCAAAGAAAGAGCGCTCTTTGTGTACACCATAAAAAGCTTCTGCTTGGCCGCGTGAGAGGTGAAGGCGCTTTTGAGCGATAATCTTGAGGTTCGCTTTTTCAATAACAGCATTGATCTCGCCAGTTAGATTGCGACGTGTCGCATCGGGTTTTAAAATAGAAAATGTTCTTTGAATAGTCATGGTTATATCCTTAATTATAATTTAGGAGGCGTGGTTGCAATTTAAATATTTTGCTTTTCCCAGCGCCCGTTATCGTCTTGTTTCCAATAAGTTAGAGCGTGTCC
>DOCA01000148.1 GCA_003503995.1 Holosporales bacterium | reverse complement strand
ACACAACTTTCGGTCATAGCTCACCTAAATCACTATATTCTCTTTTTTATGTACAATTTTCATGTACAAATAAAAAGGAAATATTTTTGACTCACCCTGACCTCTAAAACTTCTTACTTTTAAAAATGACCAATTGTTTTAAAACAAGTCTTTCTAAACATATCTTTTTCATCGACATATTAGAATCATAAAAAAAAGACCTCTGTTTTTCAACGGAGATCTTTGTAGAATTCTTATAACCCTAATACAAGAAAGCTGACATACTTTTCTCAAAAAGTCAAGTTTTCGACTTTTTTTGGGACAAAAGAAAGAAAATTATATTACGCTTGATTCTCTTTTGGTGGCGTATCTTGAGTCGCTTTTTCCATGGCGGCATCAAGCTCACTTTGCTTGCAAAGCCCAAGAACAACAGGGCAGCGCGGTTTAATATGAGTCGCATTACGGTGCGTGCGATTTTTAACGGATTCAACGGTTTTAACAGTTGTTCCAACAAGGCGTGTGATTTGCTTGACGGATAATTGGGGATTGTTTTTCAACAGCCAAGCGATGGCATCGGGGCGCTCGCTTCGTTTTGAAACAGGAGTGTATTTACGAGAAACTTTGCGGTTAGGAAGAGGGTTCTTTGGAACCATCAAAACAAGCTTTGCTGCTTCATCTTCTTCACAGCGTTTGATCTCATCGGCAGTTAACTGTTGATTCACAAGGGGATCAAAGGGCACAACTGGGACGTGGGATTCACCATCGGCAATCGTTTGGACCTCAAGGATATGAAGACCTGTGAAGTCGGCAATTTGCTTAAACGTAAGCATTGTATTTTCAATGAGCCAAAGGGCTGTTGCTTTTGGCATAAGAGGCGCTGTCATGTCCATCTACCTTCTTTTGTAATCGTTTCTAAAACCACGTCGTTTAGCCATTTTGCAGAGGCTCCTATAAAGAGTGGGAGAGTGTGCAAAGGATTCAATAGTATACAATTAATGGTTTATGAGCTATTTTGCAAGCGCAATCTCTTCTGATCAGTGTGTAGATTCTTTCTCAAAATGGTTTTATATGCATTTTTTGGTCGGCTTGAATATGAATATAGTGGTTAGCTGGCACTTTTTTCCATTCTTTTGTATAGTCAGAAAGGGGTTCAGAGGCAATGACTGTATAGATATTTGAGGCAGAAGCTTCTTTAAGAGACTGTTCTGAGAAAGGTGCCTCAAAGTGTTTGGTCGCATAATAAAGAGAAAAAGAGCTTTCGTTTTTTGTGGCATAGCGCGTGGAGATAAGCTCTTTACCATCTGTGATGCAGATATTTAAACGCGAAAAGTGTGTTTTGTTTTTGTCTTTTTGATTGTTAACCACCCACTCAAAGGAACGCTTCATGGCACCTTCAAGAGATTTTTTAGGGTCAAGATGCAGAAAATGCATCATCAAAGCAAACAGGTGTTCCGAGTCCGTTCGGGCTTTGATCTCGTTAAAAAAATGATCGTCTAATTCATTTGTCAGCGCACGGCGTGTTTTATCAAAATGGCAGATCGTGCCATTGTGAACAAACGTATAGTCCTTGTAGGTAAAAGGGTGGCAATTGTTAAGGGTAACGTCTCCCACCGTTGACGCTCTTACATGTCCTAAAAAGCATTTGGACCGCACTTTGTGTGATAGGTGCAGGAGGTTTTTATCATTCCAAGCCGGTTGTATGGACTTGAAAACACCGGGCGTAGAATCGACATTCTGATCGTACCAAGCAATGCCAAATCCGTCAGCATTAATAATGTGGCTGCTTTTTTTTGCTTGTCTACTTTGGCTAATTAAAGAGTTTTCAGGCGCTTCTAAAAGTTCTTTTAAGAGGAGCGGGGTGTTTCCAATATAAGCAACAAAGCGACACATTTTTATATTCCTTTTATAGTCATTCCAAAAAGATCCCAGACGTCGTCATTCGCTCCTAAACTATAAGATATAGTCGTCGATCGCTCTTTCCTAGACTGAAATCTTTTTGAAAAGACTATGTTAACGAACCGACACGCAGTTTGAGGCGGTCCACTGTTTCCCAGTAATACAGAGTTTACTGGCTTCTCTATAAATTTAAAAGCTCTTCTTGAGGGGTGTCAATTTAGATTCGAGTAATTGAAGACTCTGCACGAGGTATCCCCTTGGTTTCATTGAAATCAATTTAAAAGATTTAAAAGAAGGAGGTTTAGGAAGTGAAAAACTTAACATAAAGGGAAGCAGCGATCACAAGGCCAAAGGAGATTTTTGAGAGGTGATACTTCTCAAAACGGTGCTGGGTTTTGTGATGGAAAATCGCCACGATGCTAAAGACAATAAGGGCTGGATAAACAATTTCAAGCGCAAAGGCGATCCAAGAGGCAAGTGTCACAAACCCAACAAGGGAAAGGGTATACGAGAGAAGAATCGTTGCAATGAGAGCAACATGCCGGGGGATGCGCTCTCTTAGGATGTCTTTATGAAGAAAATCAGCAAATAAAGACGTTAGAATGGCAGCAGTGGTAAGGCACGCCAAGCCAATAATAACAGCTGCAATGGGAAGAGCGAGATTTCCTAAGGACTGTTGGGCAATAACGACGAGCAGCTTTTCAGGGTCAATGCCGTGCAAAAGGAGCGCAAATTTCGCTCCTAAGGCTACAAAACCAAGGTAAACAACAGTAAGCAAAAAGGCACCAATTAAACAGGCAGTAACACTTAGTTTTTCGAGATTTTGTTTGTCTTTGTGGGTGGTAAGGGCTTTAGCAATAAAGGCAACAGTTGCTGCAGAGAAAAAGAAAGCTGCCAACAAGTCCATGGTTTGATAGCCTTTTGAAAGTCCTGTTGTAAAGGCTTGGTTTGCCTTAAGGAGGCTTGGTGAAATCTCAGGACCAAAGAGGAGGCCTGCAACGATGATGGCAATAATGCCTCCTAAAAGCCAAGGTGTTAGAAAGGTTCCGATGATTTCAATGATTCTTGTTTTTTTCCAAGCGAGAACCAGGGTGATACCCAAGAAAACAGCGTTGAAAAAGACTGGAGAAAGGAAAGGGGCGATTAGGGTAATGCCGCCATGGGCAACAATGGTGCAGCGGGGAACAACGGCAAAAGGACCAAGTAGGCCAAGCATGGCAAAAGTTAAAATAAAAGCAAGAGGTTTGCCGAGGGTTTTAAAAAAGAGATGTCGATTACCACTGTAATAGAGCATGCCTAGAAGGCCCAAAAAAGGAACAGCTACTCCTGTAATGACGAGTCCCATGGAGGCAATTTGGAAGTTACTCTGAGAGATAACCCCAACCATAAGGGGGAAAACAAGATTGCCTGATCCAAAGAACATGGCGAACATGGCAAACCCAGCGGTTAAAACAAGACGCGTGTAACTCATGACTTAAAAAATCCAAGGTGGGCCAGAACTTTGGCAATGATAGAGGCAAGGAGAATAAGCCAAAAAACTTCTCGGGCGTATTTATGACCCGTTTTTTTAGCAATGATTTTTGCAAGGGCATACCCAATAAGAGCAGGGTAGGCAATCATCAGGGCATTTGCAATCCAGCTGGCAAGGTCCGAGAACCCAAGGAGTGAAAACGTATAACCAATGATGAGTGTGATAACGAGGGCCAACCAGCGAGGGATTTTTTCTTGCAGCATGTCCTTTTGTAAAAAGTCTGCAAAAAGGGAGGCTAGAATTGTGGCCGTGGTCAAGGTCGCAAGGGCAATGACAATCGCTGCCAAGGGAAGAGCAAGGTGCCCAAGGGATTGCTCGGCAATGACGACGAGTAATTTCTCAGGCGCAACTTGGCAAAGAACGGGGGCATATTTTGCACCCAAATACACAAATCCTAAGTACACCAAGGAGAGCAAGAAAGCCCCAATAAGGCAAGCTGTTAGACTGAGGCGTTCGAGATTTTGTTTGTCTTCATGGGTGGTTAAGGCGCGGGCTATGAAAATAACGGTGGTGGCTGAGAAAAAGAACGCTGCTAGAAGATCCATAGTTTGATAGCCTTGGAGGAGGCCAGTGGTTAAAGCGCCACTTGTTGTGAGGTCGCTTGGGGCTGGTGTTGGTCCTAAAAGGATTCCTGCAGTGATTAAAGCAAATATACCCAACAATAAAAGGGGGGTTAAGAATGTTCCAATGAGCTCAATGATTCTTGATTTATGCCATGCCAAAAAGGCGGTGACGGCACAAAAAATCCCGTTGAAAATTGGAGCTGAAAGACCCTCAAAAACAAGGTCAACGCCTCCATGGGCAACAATAATACAGCGTGGTAAGACCCCAAAGGGCCCCATGAGAGAGAGCATGGAAAAAGTTAAAATAAAGGCTGTAGGAGCACCAAGACTTTTGAAAAAGAGCTGTCGGTTGCCGCTATAATAAATCATGGACAGGAGGCCAACAAAGGGGACAAGGACACCCGTAATCATAAGGCCAATGGAGGCGATGTGAAATTGATCAAGGCTTTTGACGCCAATCATAAGAGGAAAAACAAGGTTGCCTGATCCAAAAAACATGGAAAACATGGCAAAACCAGCAACAAAAACGAGGCGTGTATAAGACATAAAACTGCAGTATGAAAATGATGTAAGCATCACTGTCGCACGCACTACCCTATTTTGTCAAGATTGCCCTAGTTTTTTGCGTGTAGAGGATTATTCTGTTAATAGAAAAATAAAGTATCAGTTTCCAAAATATGGGAAATAAGGCAGTGGAAGTGTTTTTACGAAGGCTAAATCGATAGTTAATTGACGCACTTCACATGTAAATGGGTCTTATTTGATAATTTAATCTATATTTTTTATGTTAATCAGATTACCCTCATAGCTGAGTGATATTCAAATCTAGTGGAGGTATAGTCGTGGTCAAAATATGTAGATTTTTACTCATAGCAATTTTTATTGCCGTGGGAGTTGCAGCCCTTGTCGCACTTGGTGCAGTGTTGGTTTCTTGTGGAATCGTTACGAAGCCAAATGAAAACTATTTGTTATCTTTTATTCTGCTTTTATATGCTCTTTGGATTGCGTTTAATCTCTCGCCGCTGGGTGATACTTTTCAAGATTTGACCTTGAATACGCGGAAACCTTCCCTGCGTGAGCTGACAAAGCTCAATGCAATCGTTGACGAATTGAACAAGCGTGCTGAAAAGAGTGGAATTGCCTCCTTTCCTTCTCCTCGTTTGCGGATGGTTTCCGATGAATCCCCGAATGCAATGGCTTTTGGGTCTCGTTCGGTCGCCATGACAACTGGACTGTTAAAGGGTGAGGAAGATCAGGCGCGGGCAGTTTTTGCGCATGAATTAGGTCATCTAGTCAACAAGGACACCTTCTATTTATCCCTTAAAATGTCGGCATTACAGCCCCTTATTATTACCTGGGACTTTTTATGTTTGCCGATTATAAATTTTGATAATGGTAATATGAGCATTCTTAAAATTTTGGCGATGGTTTTTTTGTCTCCGTTGTTCATTGTTGGGTTTTCAGGAGTTCTGCTTATTCGTGCGTCGAACTGGTTTGAAAGCCTATTATCATCAACGATAGAATATAAGGCTGATGACTATGCAATCAGGTTGACCCGTGATGAGGGATTACCAAATTTTCTAGATTTTATTGCACCACTGGATACACCACCAGCAAATACTTTTATGGCCTCATATACGACCAGCCATCCTCCGACCGAACTGCGCCATGGAAAGGTAAATAAAATTTTTCAGGAAATTCCAAAGTTCAAAGAGCAAAAGTAAAAAAATACATTAAAAATCTGCACTTGATGCCATCCTTAAAGGCACAAGATGTTCAGGCAATGGAATGCAGAATTGAGACGAAGAAAGAGCAGCGCTGTTTTCCATCTAACCCTTTTGTTACCTAAGCTTTATTAAGGATTAACACACTTAATTTCCTCTGCTAGTCTTTAGATGAAAATAAAAGGGACTTTTTATGGACTTCGTGGATTATACTGTTTTAAGTTTGTTCTTACTGCTTATGTTGATTGTTGGTGCCTATGCAGGACGGCAAATTTCTGACATTAAAACTTACGCTGTTGGCGGGAGAAACTATGCGCATTTGCTTTATTTGCAACGCTTTCAGCGTCTTATATCGGGGGTGGCTATACTTTTGGTATCAGTGAAAAAACCTTTGAATCAGGTATTGCTTATACGTTGTGTTTGTTAGGATTTAGCTTACAGCTTTTTCTTGTGGCAAAATTCCTAGCCCCAAAAATGAGGCGTTTTCAAGAAGCTTATTCCGTTGGCGATATTATGGAAACCCTCTATGGCCAACGGGCCAAACTCATTACAGGTGTCTCCTCTGCTATTGTCTGTGCTGGCATTATTGGGGCTCAGGTTAAAGCAACAGGCTTTGTCTTTAATTTATTTCTTGGTATTGATCCAACCGTTGGAATTATTATTGGGTGCGGCATTGTTATCGCTTATTCTGTTTATGGGGGCATTCGTGCTGTGATTGCAACGGATATCCTTCAATTTTGTGTTCTTATTTTCGCTATCCCTCTTACTCTTTTTCTGGGCGTCCAATACATAGGCGGCGTTGATCAATTAGTTGCGTCGATTCCGACGACTCATCTTGCTGTTCCAGGGCCTCTTGCTTTAACCACAATGGTTAGTTTGTTCCTCAGTCTCCTTATCGGAGAAGCCCTCGTGCCGCCTTATGTACAACGCCTTTTTATTGCAAAAAATCCCAAAACAACGGCTAGAGGTACATTGTGGAGTAGTTTAATGTCGATTCCCTTTTTTATTATTGCTGGTTTAATAGGCCTTGTTGCTCTTTCCCTTGAGGGCGGTTTGGACGCTAATATGTCTCTGCCTTTTGTTATTAACACAGTTTTGCCATCGGGTTTAAAAGGCTTGGCTGTTGCTGGAATTGTGGCGTGCATTATGTCTTCTGCGGACTCATACCTCAATGCTGCTGCCATTGCCATTGTTCATGATATTATCAAGCCTCTTCGTCAAAATGATTTGCGCCCCCAAAAAGAACTTTCTTTAACACGTCTTTTTACTTTTCTGATTGGCGTTATGGCGATCTTTTTTGCCATTTCAATGGATAGTGCTCTTGATATTCTTCTCTATAGCTATAATTTTTGGTCGCCTATTATCTTAGTTCCTTTGGCCATGGGGATGATTGGTTTTAAAGTTACAGAGCGAGATTTTATCTTGAGTGCGAGTTCGGGCATTGTGGCTGTTATTGTCTGGAATCAGCTTTGGGCATCCTCAACGGGGTTCGATGGTCTTTTTGTTGGCGTTGTTGCCAATGCTATTGTTTTTATGATTCTCGTCACTCGCCAAGGTAGAAAATCCATCAAAAGCGTTGCTTAAAAATCACAAAAAATTATTTCGATAATTCAATTGCATTTTAAACAAATTTTAAATTTGACCTATGGTGCATTTCGAGAGAAACTATAGGAGACTCTGCAGAAGGCTCGTTTGTAGACGCCTTATAAGGGGTTTTTCTTTACAGGACAGGAATTAGAAATAGATATGACTACCAAACGCACATCCATAGCTTTCTTTGTGATATTTCAATTTCTTTATTTGCCAGCTTTTGCAGATAATAGCACGCAAACGGAAGAGGCCGCCCTTCAAAAACAAGTTGAGGTCCTCTCAAAGCGCATCAATGAGCTTGAGTCCAAAGAAACAAAGTTCCTAGGTCTTAGTGAAAAAGAGGCCGTGACCAGTGGGAATGCTTTGTCTCTAAAGCTAGGGGGTCATTTAAATAGGGCCGTTGTGTGGCATAGTAATGGCAAGAATTCTAATACGGTTCACGCAGATGTTGATAGCTCACCATCCCGACTGAATATTACAGCCGTTGGAAAAATAAGTGAACAAACAAAAATTTACGCGGTGATTGAAGAGGCTTTTGAGCCCAATTCAACAGACAGAATTGATGTGCATGATGCCAATGATAGCCAGCCTTTTACCCATCGTAAGATGGAAGTTTATATCGATGATACAAAGTGGGGACGTTTGTTTGTTGGGCAAGGTTCGACGGCTTCTGATGGTACTATGGAAGATGTGGATATGTCAGGCACGGGCGTTGTTTCTGCGGGTTCGTCCCTTTCTTTTATGGGGGCAGGTATACAATTTTTTGATAGCACCACAAACGCAAAGGCAACTCTTAATGGGCAACGCATGATTGTTGAAACGGTCTTTGATTCAGGAGATGGCTTGTTTCGCCGTAATCGTATTCGTTATGACACCCCTGAATTTTATGGCCTAAGATTGCAAACCAGTCATTACTATAAGGGTCGAAATGATAACTGGGATATCGCCTTAAAGTATGCTGGCAAGGTAAATGGTATTAAAATTGGCGCTCAGGGGGCCTATTTGCGTCGCCTAAGTAAAACAGTTTCTGTACCTGGTGGCAGTACACCAGCTAAGTACCATCAGTTTAATGGCTCAGTTGGTGTTCTCTTTACCAATGGTATTAATATTTTCCTCTCCGCTCTTCACCGTGATTGGAAATCTAGAAACACGCGTAACGGGAGTATCTATTTTGCAAAATTGGGTTATCAACACTCTTTTATTGAAGCGGGAAAAACGGCTTTTGCCATCGACTATGGTCAATATAAAAACTTGATTTTTGATACACGCCCTCAAAACGAGCGAGATCAATATAAAGGCACGAGTTATGGTGTGATGCTGACACAGTTCTTGGATCGCATTGCAACGGAGCTTTTTGTGGCTGGACGTATTTATAAGCTAGATGGGCCCTCTCGTCAGCCTGCGCGCTATAAAGATGCAAAGGTTGTTCTCTCAGGTATGCGCGTTAAGTTCTAAGGCTTTTTCATTATTCTTAAAAAGGGCTCTGTTGTAAAAAAAGTTAGAAGTTAATGAGGTCCTTTAATTTTGACATTTAAGCGTCCTAGATATTGAATTGTCTGTTAATAAGATGGATTTCTCCCATGATATTTTTCTCAGGAATACAGACATTGAACTGCCCTTTCTTAAACATGCGCATGACTTCAAAACCTTTTAGCCGCTTTGAGTGTTGCATAAGCCATTTCCATAGATTTAAAACCAAGGGTTGGCTTGATAAGGCGTTTTAGTTTTCCATGATCTGACTCAACCCTATTATTAAGATATTTCACGGATCTATGGGCAATATCTATCTAGCGGACACTTCCCTTCTTTAGAGAGTTCTGCAATTGCAGAAATATAGGATGGTGCCTTATCTGTATTGATGGTTCTTGGATGCGCCCAAGGCTTCAAACTCTTTAAAGCCTTGCCTAAAAACCTTTTAGCCGCTTTGGCATTGCGAGTTCTAGAGAGATAGAAATCAATGGTATTCCCATTCTTATCAATAGCCCGATAGAGGTAACACAACTTTCCCTTAACCTTTACATATGTTTAACTGCTATGCGCCGCCCTTTGGGTCATCGACTTGCCAACTGAACCCTAATGTTGGCTTATAATACCAGCGAAGTCGCTTTTCCATTTCAGGGGCATAGTGCTGGATCCAGCGAAACAAAGTTATATGATCAACTTCAACGCCTCGTTCCAACATCATATCCTCTAGATCTCGGCAGCTGATTTCGTATTTACAATACCACCGAACGCAACCTATAGTAGTTTAGTTTTGGA
>DOCA01000149.1 GCA_003503995.1 Holosporales bacterium | reverse complement strand
CGTAAATCCAAGCTATATGACATCATAAAATCTTTTTGTTTTTAGGAAAGCATGATTTACAAATGCGATCAACTCAAAACTAAATCACTATAGTATAGTGCGCTGACACTTTTATGATCTTGTATAGTGTTCCCAAAAGACCTCAGACGTCGTTAGTCGCTCCTAAACTATAAGATATAGTCGTCGATCGCTCTTTCCTAGACTGAAGCCTTTTTGGAAAGACTATAGGGTTATGGTTTCATAGTGCGTTGTCCAAGTCAAATTTCTCGCTTTTTTTTGAAGAAGGCTATGAAGCAAGAGAGGTCTTTTCAGTTCTTTTATTATGGAGTACGCTATACTAACTTACCTTTGCGCTGACCACTATATTAAAAAAAACGGGAGAAAAAATCATGATTAAAATCTTTAACTACAAAAAAAACGCCTTTATTGCTGGTGTTGTGATGACATTGTTCGTGGGCACAGCATGGGGATCTAGTGCGCCTTCTTTCGATGTTTTGGCTGACGTGGAGGTTTTGAATCAATGTTTTAATGGCGAGCATGGTGATCCCGATGGAATGGGACAATATAAACTAGACACACGCCGTTATGTGAATTTTGATGTAACTGAGAGATGTGAGGATGTCCGTAAAAGCCTCCTTCCTTTGGGCACAGATGCTCCTTTGGGGCAACGTGTTTTTCATGAACGAATCTACGAAGTTGCTGGCAAAGCAGAAGTAGGGCCTTCTGTGCTTGTGGACTTACAAACGGAAGGGGTGAAGTTATTTGTTCGATCTTCTCCCTTGAATTTTGATTCTGAATACTGGGCTTTATATGAGCTTTTAGTGCCTGTTGTGGCTGAACCAAAGATTGCAGACGTGGATGATAAGACGTTTAATTTACCTAGTGGGGAAAGTATTCGTTTATCTGATCTGCCAACTTTGCATGATGAAGTGGGAGAAGGTGTCTTTACCCAATATTTCTTTGGTATTTATTATCGGGAATTGAAGTGAGAAACTTCTCTTGATGAATAAAGTTGTAAATAAAAACTATTGTCTTAAATAGTAAAAAACTTGACATTTTAAGAATAATGTGCTAGGTTATTTTTATTGAGGTAGAGAAGTAAAGTAAACACCCAGGTCGAAAAGATCTGGGTGTTTTTTTGTCCTCATTAAAATGGAAGGTCTCAAGAGAGATCTCTGAAAAACAGGGAGACACATTATGTTTTATCATTATTTTATTATTTTTTCAGCGTTTTTATGGTTATCACTTTCCTATGCAAGTGATGTAGAGTTGACGGAGGAGTCTGTGGTCTCAGATGCTGAAACGCAGAAGGCTTTTTTAAAAATTGGGGCAGCTCTTTTGGAGAGGCATGTTCATTTCAACGTTGAGTTGCCCTTGCAATCAGACTCAAGTCCTCGAACACCAAAAAAAAGCTCTTATGGACAATACTGTATTCGTGTCATGCAGATTGTTGAAGAGGGAAAAGAGAGTAGCGTTATAAGCACTCTAGATGTGACGCCAACATTAAAGACATTCACAAAAAGAAACTCCCCAAATTCTGAAAAGTTTTTTGATCGTCAGGAGTTTGATTTTTCTATTTGTTTATCTTCTTTTGCTTTAGAAGGTGAAAAAGAAGAGCAGCCTGCTGTAACACTACGGATTTGGGAAAACCGTAACTTGATGATCTACCTTGTGCATCAGGATAGGTTAGAAGAGGCTTTGGCAGCTTTTCCTGAGGGTGAAGAGAGTTTTGAACAAGCTCTTTATAAAGCGGTTGATATTAAGGAGGAACTAAAAGGGACGGGTTACTTCTTGGGAGAAGTAGCTAGTCTAAAGAGAGCTTGGAAATATCTTTATGATGAATTGAGAGTTCTTAATCTTGCAGACCGATTTCCTGTTTATAAAAGGCGGTTGCAAAGATACGTCACGAGCTTTGAAAAGGTGGCGCCACGTCAAGAAACAGAATTTGATCGCATTGTAAAAAAAGCAGGGAAGATCTATAAGCAGGATCAGGAGGGTAATGATTTTTAAAAGGGAAAGCCCTCGTTACAACGAGGGCTTTGTTTATGTGGGGCGATTCTCTTTATTCTATCTGATTTTTTTATACAGGTGAGAGATCGCAACAGTCCCAATATTTTGTAGGGGAACAACGATTATCAGGGCTGCTAAGAGAAGGATTAAACCAACCATTGCCATCGCTGCGTCTTCCATGCCCATGATAAAGGTTGGAATTTGCGTCATAAGTTGGAGGGCAATAGAGATCAAGAACACTAATAAAAAGATCTTAAAGACGTTAAAGAGTTGTCCTTTTGTCTTTGGAAGAGCTTCTGAGACACATTGTATATCACCAACAGCAACACCAACAGGAATCAGGATGAGACGAAGAATAAGGTAGATGAAGACGGGAACCATAATAGGTAAGCTGAAAAGCAAACCTTGAAGCATAGCCTCAGAACCAGACTGGGAAGTGATCATGGTCGTTGCGCCTACAATAATCACAGCAACACCTAAGAACAGCAAGCTGATAATAAGCTCTGTCATGAAAACCTTGAGAACAGTTTTGTCACAGAGTTTTGAGAAAATAGTCGTATCAAGCTTTTCATCGAAAACAATGCTGCGTATCATTGCTACCATCATAGCCGTTACTGCTAGTAGGGGAAGGATTAAAGCAACTAGGTTAATAAGGCCAGCAACGATCATGCCACCTGTACTAAGGCCGCTAATTTCTCCGCCTGTTGGCAGGGCAGGAGGGCTTCCCATCATTTGCGCGGTGTCTGCCATGGGAGGCACCATTTCCATGGTTGTTACGCCCATTAGAAGGCTAGAACCGAATATCATGAAAAGGGTGATACCCAAGGTAATGAAAAGGGGAACTGCGGCTAAAATGACTTTTAAGGTCATGAGCCAAATACTGCCAAAATTTTCTTTTATGAATATTAGGCCTAATTTTATGTTATTAATTGATGATATAGCCATTATAAAGAACTCCGATATTATTATACTTTTTCAGTATTTCATAAATAGTTTAAATTACCGTTAATTTAATGTTTATGAATTATGTATTTTTTATAGACTGTAGACTTGACTTTATAAAAGGGGAAGGTTATGTATTACCCTATCCACTTTTGGCGAAGTAGCTCAGCTGGTTAGAGCAGC
>DOCA01000165.1 GCA_003503995.1 Holosporales bacterium | reverse complement strand
TTCCAAAACTAAACTACTATATTACCTTGGGACGAGGCAATCAAATAACCTTTTCCCTCTTGCCCATAGTAGATGGTCAACCCCTCGATATCAGCAACCAAGTATTGCCCGATACCATCAATCTTTTCTCGCACTGTTCCTCCCAGGGGATCTGCACTGTATTTCCAGATAGCAACATTTTCTTCTCCCACAAAAAGAGCACTACTTTCATCATCTGCAACACACCCTTCAGAAATAGAGCCCACCTCAAAGGTACGAACACTCTTTGCAGCAATTTGTCCATTTCCTTTGTCAACTAATTCAACTTGCTCGACCTTCCCATCTTTAGAGGTTGCAAAGAAATAGAATTTATTGTTTTGGTGGTTGTGATAGAGACACCCCCCATAGGGAGAAAAATCAAAGGTAAAACCCTTAGCTGTAACATTTATCAAACGGCGCGCGTTAGCATCAACTTTATAAATAGCAACATTCTTTTGAGAGCGATGTGTTGCAACGACGAGATCCACTTTTTCTATACCTTTAGGGGTTTTTAAGGGAAAATCATACCGAAGGTCTACATTATTCATGCGCCCATCGGCTACAAAGTTGATTTCTTTTCCCTCTAAATCATAAAGGTGCAAGCCACCCCCAACACGACTTTTGCTTGTAGCAATTACGAAGCTTTTAGAAGGGTCTTTGCTATTTACATAAATCGCGGGATCATCCACATGGTCCTCTCCATCCTTTGAGGGTGGTGTTTGAAAATGAGCGTGCACATCATGAATGGTAGAGGTTTGTTTTACCTGTGAAGAACAAGCCGTTAAAGCCCCTAAAAGAACGAGTGCGCAAAAAAAATTTTTCATGAATTCCTCCCTAAGATTATTTTTTTAAGTGTAGCAAGATTTCTATCCTGAATGAAGATGATCTTAACTATTTATTTACCTTATGTTATGACAATATAAATATAAAGTTACGGGGAGTATCATGCATACAAAAACAATTATTGCTTTAATAACAATGTCTTTTTTGCCCTCTTCCCCTTGTTTTACTAGCCCCAACTATCAACATCACGAAATAGCTTCAGATAACGCAACAAATCTTGTCGCAAAATTTTTAAAGGAACACCACGATGAAGTTAAACGAAGTGTTATCGCCACCCACCCTTTTGGAGAGGACGTTGATTATGCGCAACTTTCTTTGGGACAACAAGAGCAGTTAGATAATTTCGTCAGCTCACAGCTCATTATGGAAGCACAGCGTGCTCTTCCCCTATCCATGGGGGAGATCATTGCCGGGTTTATGTATAACATGCATTTGGACGATTTAGATGAAAATCCTTATAAAGAGGTCTATCATGATCATGGCATCTCTAACCTACAAATCAAAGAAGCTTCTTTATTAATTCGAAACAACTTTCACCGATTGAAAACAAATATTCAAGAAAATGCCGATGTTTCTCGAATTCCTAAAAAACACCAAGTCGACTTCCTCATTCAAGCCCTTGGAGAAGAAGTTATCGACCTTTTGCAAACAAACATGAAAATTGATCTTGCTGCTGCCATTGAAATTTATACATATCTTCAAAAGCTCGAAAGAATTCACGCTCTTCACAAACAAGAGAAAGTGGAACGAGACATATCAGACGGGATTCCCACCTCTAGTTCGTCTCAAAAAGAAAAACCCTGTCTCGTCCTCGCCAGTAGCTTTTCCGAGTCAGACATCACAAGACCCCCCTCGCACTTAACTAAGCATTGGCAAACCTATGCTATGATAACGGGTGGCCTTGGAATTGCAGCTCTTGTTGCTTTTTTAAAACCACAGTCTGATTAAATTTTTTTAAACTTTCTTAACCTTTTTTCATTAAAACAGATAAGTATAATAAAAGACTTGTAAAAACAGAACGTCGAGAATACCTAGCAAAAATTCTTGCCGTCATTTGGAAGCTTCAGGGCCTCAATAAAAAGCAAGGTGTTAAAGGCTCAAGTGTTTCTTATAAGTTGGTTGATGAGGGAGAAAAACTATACAGCTTCTTAAAAGATTACGTCGATTTAGCTAAAAAACAGTCTTCTTCTTTTACCTACGATCGAGATCCCAAAAAAAATCTCTCAAGCCATTACAGAGAAGAAAGCTTTCTAGAGTCATATAAGACCTCTGAATAAGCCTCTCTTGAAAGAACTTTACTACTTAAGCTTGTTTTTTAAGCAAGTCTTCAATCTGCTGCGGAGGACATGGCCTTGAGAAAAGATAACCTTGCCCCATTTGGGCTTTGCTCCCGATAACATATTTAAGAATTTCTGGGGTTTGAATACCCTCAACCACGATTTGAAATTTACTTTCAAGGCCCAAGTGAATCATCAACTCAAATAAACGGCGTTTTCTGTCGTCACTTAGAGCCTCAAGGCTCAGGCTGCGATCAATTTTCAAGAAATCCATTTGATAATCAACAAGACTACGGATAGAAGCTCGTCCTTCACCATAGTCATCTAAGGCGATATGGAAAGCTGCTTTTTTCATTTCACCTAAAATAGAGCTATTCCATTTATAAATCTCTGAGAAACCAATTTCGGAAAACTCTAAAACAACTTTATCGGGCTGAATATTTAACCTAGCACATGTCATTTGAAGCAAATCAAAATAACCCTCTTGAAAAACTTGAGCTGACGTCACGTTAATACACATAAACAAATCAGGGTTTTTATATTTCTTTTGCCACTCTGCCAACTGTGCCATAGCGCCCTCCATCACAAAGGTACCAAGGCGCACAATAGTGTCATCCTTTTCAGCAACAGGAATAAAATCCTCGGGGTCAATGATTCCCATGGTCGGGTGATGCCAGCGTAATAAAGCTTCATACCCGAGGTGCTCTTGAGTTTTTAAACAAACAATCGGTTGATAATAAATTATAATTTCTTTATTAGCCAAAGCACTGCCAAGGGAGGCTTTTATTTCACGACGGCGTGGCGAGATTTCTCCCATATCTCGTCGATAAAAGACTGAACACCCTCTGCCTTTCTCTTTTGCCTGATAAAGGGCCACATCAGCTTCCTTTAAAACCGACTCATGGGTCGTATGAGAATGATGAAC
>DOCA01000054.1 GCA_003503995.1 Holosporales bacterium | reverse complement strand
GCCTATGATCCCAATGCGGATGAGGAGGCTATCAACCGTGCCTATGTCTTTGCCATGAAAGCCCATGGGTCTCAAAAAAGAGCTTCTGGTGACCCCTATTTCTCACACCCCCTTGAAGTTGCGAGTATTTTGTCTGATATGAAATTAGACACGGCTTCTATTGTGACGGCTTTGCTCCACGATACTGTCGAAGATACCGATGCGACCCTTGAGGAAATTGAAAAGCTTTTTGGCGAAGAAGTTAAAAACTTGGTGAACGGGGTAACGAAACTTACTCGAATTGAAGGCCAATCCGATAAAACAAAACAAGCCGAGAATTTTAGAAAGCTTGTGTTGGCCATGTCCGATGACATTCGGGTGTTGCTTGTTAAGCTGGCTGATCGTCTCCACAATATGCGAACCCTCGATTTTGTACGCGAGGAAAAGCGCCATCGCATAGCTCGGGAAACCCTTGATATTTATGCACCTTTGGCAGAGCGTATCGGTATTATGCATTTTAAGGATGAGCTTGAAGATCTCTCTTTTGCAGCTCTGAACTCTGATGCGAGGGAATCAATTGTAAGCCGTCTTGATTTTTTACAACATCAAAATGGTGATAATCACATTGAACCCGTTGTAAAAGAACTCAAAGACATACTCAAAAAAGAAGGTGTTACGGCGGAAATTACAGGGCGGGTTAAGCGCCCGTACTCGATTTGGCGTAAGATGCATCATAAGAATATCACCCTTGAACAACTCCTTGATATTGTGGCTTTTCGCGTGATCGTTGCAGATGTCACGGACTGTTATAAAGTTCTTGGTATTCTGCATAGTGTCTACCGTGTTATTCCTGATCGTTTTAAAGATTATATCAGCACACCAAAGCCCAATGGTTATCAGTCTCTTCATACCTTTATCATTGGTCCTAATCGCCAACGTATTGAAGTTCAAATACGGACAAGAAAGATGCATGAAGTTGCTGAAATGGGCGTGGCAGCTCATTGGCAGTATAAGCAAGACTCCAATGAAACTCATGATTATGGCTGGCTTCGGAGCTTGCTGGAAATTTTAGAGAACACATCAGGTGCGGAAGAATTTCTAGAGCATACAAAACTTGAAATGTTTCAAGATCAGGTGTTTTGCTTTACGCCAGCAGGGGATTTGATTTCCTTGCCTCAAGGGGCCACACCCATTGATTTTGCCTACGCAATTCACTCAAAGGTTGGGGATCATTGCGTCGGTGTTAAGATCAATGGCCGTATGGTTCCTTTGCGCACGATTCTTCATAATGGAGATCAAGTTGATATCGTAACGGCTAAAGCACAAACGCCATCTCCGTCGTGGGAGCGTTTTGTGGTAACGGGAAAAGCCCGTGCTAATATTCGCAAATTTATTCGCTCTCAAAAAAGAGATCAATTTGTCACGCTGGGCCGGAACCTTCTCCAAAAAGGATTTGAGCAAGCAAAACTTGACTATACAGAGAAACAGATTGAAGGAACTCTTAAAGATTTTAAGTGCAACACAACGGAAGACCTTCACGCCTTGCTTGGAGAAGGGTTAAACACACCAGCAGAAGTGATTCGAGCCGTTTACCCCAATTATCAACCTGCTAAAAAAGAGAAGCCTCTTAAGTCCATAGAAGAGCACGAGAAAAATCTTTGGAAAGATAAGAAATCTGCCTTGTCCATTCGAGGGCTTATCCCAGGGATGGCAGTGCATTACGCAGGATGTTGTCATCCGTTGCCAGGAGATCATATCGTTGGCATTATTATGTCAGGGCGAGGAGTGACAATTCACACGAATGATTGTGATATGCTTAAAAATTTTGCCAATGAGCCCGAGCGTTGGATTGATTTAACATGGGCAGATCAAGAAGAGCAAACCACTCATGTGGGGCGTCTTTATGTCATTATGGACAACCGCCAAGGAGCTCTTGCGACTTTGACAACGACCATCAGTAAAAACCATGGTAATATTGCTAACCTCAAGGTTGTGAATCGGACGGAGAATTTTTTTGAAGTTAATATCGATATTGACGTGACCAATACGGATCACTTAACTAATATTATTGCTTGTTTGAGAGCCTCTACGTTGATTACAACGGTTCAACGGATCTAGGGTTTATCTATAAAGGGATTATATTTTCTGCTCCTTTCACGCATGAAAGGGCTACCATAGATGGTCTTTCTTTAAGAAATAAAATATTTTACATACTCGCTTTTCTTTTTTTTGAGATGGGGTATGATGATTTCAAGTTTGATTCTTTTATCCTAACTTTTAGATTTGGAGATCTTTTTTCAACACATATATTTTTTTTAAAAATTCCCCATCACTCTTTCTTTTTTACACGACTTTCTCGCCTCTTTTTAGCACTCTATCATTCTTATCACGAAAGGAACTCTCATGACTTCTGTTGCCTCAATTTATTCACTAGATACTCAAGATTGCGTTCAAAAAACGGACCCAGAAATTGCAAAAGTTCTTGAGCAAGAGCTGGAACGTCAGCAGAGTCAACTTGAAATGATTGCCTCAGAGAACTTTACATCACGGGCGGTTTTAGCGGCACAAGGGTCTGTTTTAACCAACAAGTATGCGGAAGGTTATCCAGGGCGCCGTTATTACAATGGGTGCGAGATCGTTGATATTGCTGAAACTTTAGCCATTGAGCGTGCTTGCAAACTGTTTGATTGTTCTTATGCAAACGTCCAGCCCCATTCGGGTTCTCAGGCTAATATCGAAGTTTTCATGGCATTGATTAAACCAGGAGATACTTTCCTTGGTATGGATCTTGCCAGTGGAGGGCATTTGACCCATGGCTCCCATGTGAATTTTTCAGGAAAATGGTTTAACGCCATTGGGTATGGTCTTCAAGAAAATGACCACTGCATAGATATGGATCAAGTGGAAGCTCTGGCCAGAGAACATAAACCTAAATTGATCATTGCGGGTGGGTCAGCCTATCCTCGTAATATTGATTTTGCCCGCTTTCGGAAAATAGCCGATGAAGTTGGTGCCTATTTCTGGGTTGATATGGCTCATTTTGCAGGTCTTGTAGCTGGTAAGCAGTTGGATAATCCTTTAAAACATGCTCATGTTGTGACTACGACGACCCATAAAACTTTGCGAGGTCCACGGGGTGGTATGATTCTTTCTGATTGCCCTGAGTTATCTAAAAAATTAAACTCAGCGGTTTTCCCTGGTTCTCAAGGTGGGCCCCTCATGCATGCTATTGCAGGAAAAGCCATTGCCTTCAAAGAAGCGCTCCAACCTGATTTTGAAACCTATGCAGCAGCCGTGATTGCCAATGCCAAAACCCTTGCGAAAACATTGAAAGAAGGGGGGCTTGAAATTGTTTCAGGAGGCACGGATTGCCACTTGATTCTTGTGGATTTACGTCCCTTTAATATCAATGGGCGGGATGGGGCCAATGCTCTCGAGCGTGCCGGTATTACCTGCAATAAAAATAGCGTTTATAATGATCCGCGCTCTCCTCAAGAAACCTCGGGGTTGCGTTTAGGATCGCCAGCCTTAACGACGAGAGGCATGGGAGAAAAGGAATTCATTTGGATTGCTGAAGCTATTCTCGAAGTGCTTCGTGGCGTGCGTGATGGAGATTCAGCGACCACAGAAAAAAGAATCAGGGAAGAGATTGTTGATCTTTGTGAACGCTTTCCGTTGTATGATAATTTCTAAAGCATTATTTGAAAGAAAGCTGCAACTATGAAATGCCCTTTTTGTGCAAATCCAACAACTTCTGTGAAGGATTCACGTTCCGCCGATGATAATGTGACCATTCGGCGGCGACGTGTTTGTGCAGAGTGCCAAGGGCGTTTTAGTACCGTTGAACATGTTCAGCTTTTAACTCTTAAGGTTAAAAAGAAATCAGGGGTCGTTGAGTCTTTTCGTCGGGAAAAATTAGAGAACGCTTTGCAAACCTCTCTTCATAAACGTCCCATCGAGGAAGATCGTATCGAGAAGGTCATTAACGGTATCATCCGACGCTTGGAAGTGATGGGGGATATTGAAATTCCTAGCACAACCATCGGTGAAATTGTCATGGAGACTCTGCATGATTTGGATACCGTTGCTTATGTGCGATTTGCCTCGGTCTATCGAAATTTTCACGAAGCTAGTGATTTCAAGCAGTTTGTACGTGAGATCAAAAAAGACACTAAGTAAGAGCCTTCCTATAGACGGTCTCGATTATGGGGAGCCTCATAAGTCAAAAGAGGTCCTTGGGGAATGATCCCTGTTGGATTAATAGTGAGGTGACTTTGGTAGTAGTGCGTTTTAATATGATCCATATGGACCGTTTCTTTGATGCCTTTAATTTGATAAAGCTCTCGCAAATAGTTGGATAAATTTGGGTAATCGGCAATGCGTTTGAGATTGCATTTAAAATGCCCAACATAAACAGGATCAAAACGTAAAAGCGTTGTGAAAAGTCGCCAATCCGCTTCGGTTAAAACGTTTCCTACAAGGTAACGCTGATGGCTTAGGCGTTCTTCAAGGGTTTCAAGAGCTTGAAATAAAGTTGTGACTTCTTTATCGTAGACGTTTTGAGCTGTTGCAAAGCCTACTTTATAAACACCATTGTTAATCCTATTATAGATAAAGTCGTTTATTTCATCAATCTGGGGCCTTAGGTTTTTGGGATAGTAATCCTGTGTTTCATCCACTAGATCGTTAAAGGCTACGTTTAGGAAGCGAATGATTTCCGAGGATTCATTATTTACAATCGTCTTTTCTTTTTTATCCCACAGTACAGGAACCGTTACACGCCCTGTATAGTTTGGTTTAACGAGAGTATAAATCTCATGTAGATGTGTTTTGTGATTTAAAGGGTCTTGAGTCTCACCAAATGACCATCCCATTTCTCCCATAAAAGGCTCTACAGGACTAATGGAAATTATATCTTCTAGCCCCTTAAGGGTGCGAAAAATGGCTGTACGGTGCGCCCAAGGACAGGCATGAGAGATATAAAGGTGGTAGCGATTTGCCTCTGCTGGAAATCGTTCTCCCCCAAGGGTATCCCGGAAATAGGATTCCTGACGCACGAACTTACCGCCCGTCTTTTTTGTATCGTACCATTGGTCAACCCATTTTCCGTCTACTAATAAACCCATAAGATGTTTTCCTTTATAAGCTGTCTTTATAAGTTTTAAAGAGTTGAATAAGCATTAAGTAGGGCTTTTGGGGAGAGTCCACTTGTTTGAAGAAACTCTCGTCATCAAGGTCAACGAGGGATTTTAGATGATGAATTTCTTCATTTGAAAAGTCGCTTATATGAGATCGGATAAATCCACCAATAAGCCAATCAGCTTCTTTTGTACCGCGATGTTCAGCACGATATCGGATCGCTTTTTTTAGGGTCTCAATTTCTGTTAAAGGTGTTAAGTCCGTCATTTAAAGATCCAAAAACTGTTGTTTTGCAAGGGTTTTATAAAGGGGAGAGCGCTTCATAAGTTGAGTATGTGTGCCCACAGCATCAATGGTTTTTTCGCTCAAAACGATGATTTGATCGGCTTCTTTAACTGTACTTAAGCGATGAGCTATAATCAAGGCGGATTTATCTTTAAGAATGGCATGGAGAGCATCTTGGATGCGTTGCTCGCTTTGGCTATCCAAAGCATTGGTTGCTTCATCCAGCAAGAAAATGGGCGCATTTTTAAGAATGGCCCTTGCTAGGGCAACGCGTTGCTTTTGCCCTCCTGAGAGGCGCACACCTTTTTCCCCTAGCTCTGTTTCATAACCTTGGGGGAATTTTGTGGCAAACTCATCTATATGTGCCTGTCTAGCAGCTTTTAAAATTTCTTCCCGTGTGGCGTGCGGGTTGCCAAGGGCGATATTGTTTATGATAGATGTGTTAAAAATGACAGGGTCTTGAGGAACGAGAGTGAACAAATTACGGATATCCTCAAGATTATAGTTCTTAAGAGGGGTGTTGTTTAAAAGAATCTCCCCTTGATTGGGTTGGTAAAAACGCAAAAGCAATTTAAATAAGGTGCTTTTTCCAACGCCCGACGGTCCTACCAGAGCAATTTTTTGTCCTTTGTGAAAGGTAAAGGAGATATTATTGAGGACTTCTGCGTCAGGGCGGGCAGGGTATGTAAAAGTAATATCTTTAAAGTCGAGGGATTGGAAAGTTTCTGAGGTCCAAGGAAGGCGATTTGAAAGGGCTGCTTTTTCTTGAGGGGAAAGGAGCTCTGTTGGTTTGTCGAGAAGCTCTGTAAGGCGGGTTGTGGCACCAAGGGTGAGGTTAAAATTGCTAATGATCTCAGCAAAGCTATTCATCGAGCCTGCAACCACGATGGCGTAAAATACAAAGGAGGAAAGTTGCCCAGCTGTTAGGCGATCGGCAATGACTTCGTGGGCACCAATCCATAAGATACCTGCAATGGCCGAAAAAATAAGAGCAATGACAAGGGAGATTAAGAGAGATCGGTAGTGAGTGCGGCGTTTAACAAGAGACAGTTTCTTTTTTTGGAGTTTTGCAAAAACAGCATTGGCGTAAGATTCTGCTGTAAAAGATTTAATCATGGTCAGCGCATTAATGCGTTCTTCTGCAAAAGAAAGTGCTTCTCCATCGAGGGCTTGTGCTTCATGGGTTAAGGTTTTGACTCTCTTGCCAAAAAGGGAAATGGGGATGATGACGAAGGGAATAATAGCAAAAACGTAAAGGGTAAGTTGAGGACTTGAAATGATAAGGAGTGTTGTGCCGCCAATGAGTTGAAGGAGGGTGCGTAGGGCAACAGCAGCAGAACCACTGATAAAGGTTCGGATTTGATCGCAATCCGTATTAAGCCGAGAAAGCAGATCTCCCAAACGGTTGCGCTCAAAGGTTTCAATGGTCAGGCTCATGGTATGGGAAAAGACCTTTTGGCGCAGGTCATTGATAATTTTTTCTCCCAGCCATGCAGTGGTTGAAGTGCGTAAGTAAGCAGAAAAAGCAAGAGTGAGGGCAAGCCCTACCAAGAAGAGGGCGGATGTATTAAGAAGCTCGCTGTTTTCTGCGGTAAAACCTTTATCTACCAAGGTTCTAAGACCATACCCTACGCCAAGAATGGCAGCAGATGTTAAAATGACGGCTAAAAGAGCTTTGGCGATATCCCAGGGATATTTCTTGAGATTACGCCACAAAAAGAGAAGAGGAGAAGGGGAAAGAGTAGACTGTAGAGGAAGGTGAGTTGTCTGACTCATGGACGCAACCTTTATCGGTTTTATTATTATGGCCAAATTTTAGCAGATTAAGAGTCACAAAAAAACACCTGATTTTTCAGGTGTTTCTCTTTGGGTGAAGGTTATTATTAAGCAGCTTCTGCTTTGGTTTCTGTATGAGATGTAGAAGAGGGGCTAGCACTTTCTTCTTCCACTTCCTTTGTGGCTCTGGAAGACATATTAAGAGCTTGGAGATAGACATCCAAAACTTCTTCTAATTCTCTTAATTCATCTTGATCCATTTTACGCATTTTTAATATTTGGCGAATAACCTTAACATCGAACCCTGCGAATTTTGCTTCGGCAAAAACTTCACGGGTATCGGAAGCCAAAGCTGCTTTTTGTTCTTCAAGGTATTCAACTTGTTCGATAAATTGGCGGAGCTGAGAGCCCGAAACGCCTGCAAAAGTAGTCATTTATGTGTTCCTTAATAAGTGCTCTATTTCGAGCGTTGACTTTGGTAGATAATAGATTTAAAAGTACTCATTTACGTTATGAACTGCAAGATAAAAAATAAGATAAAAAGAGGTCCTTCCCTATGTCACATAAGTCTCCTATATCCCTTAAGTCGAAACTTAACACGCTTTTTAGTGACTCACCAACTCTTGCTATCATTGCTGCTCTGCTGGGTTCGTCGTTTATTGCCTTATCCCCTTTGTTTGTACGTTTCAGTGAAGTTGGAACCACGGCAACGGCTTTTTATCGTTTTTTCTTTGCGCTCCCTCTTGTGTGGACGTGGATGATTTTTGATAACCTTAAGCCAGAACTCTATAGAACACCAAGATCGGTTCGTGAATACATTTTATTGATCGCTGCTGGTTTTTTCTTAGGAATGGACATTACTTTTTGGCACTTGGCCATGATTAAAACATCTATTGTTAATGCAGTGATTTTGAATGCCATAACACCTGTTTTTGTAGCATTTGCGGCTTGGATTTTTTTCAAGGAAAAAATTACATTGCCCTTGGGAGTTGGTATGGCGCTAGCTTTATCTGGGTCTTTTATTTTGGTATCTGCTAGTGGCAGTGCTCAAGAGAGCAATTTCCAAGGAGACTTTTATGCGCTAATTTCTGCTGTTTTTTATGCAGCTTTTATGATTTGTTTGAAAGAGCTCCGTAAATCTTTTTCAGCCCCTACGATTATGTTTTGGGTGACTTTAGTTGGCATGTATACGTTAGGCGTTACGGCCCACTTTATGAATGAGGTTGTAGTGCCTTATTCTGCGAATGGGTGGTTTCTACTTGTGGTACTTGCCTTAATTGTCCACGTTCTTGGTGGCGGATTAATGTCCTATTCCATAGGTCACTTAACGGCTACCTTCTCTTCTCTTACGATTTTGATTGGTCCTTTTGTTGCGGGCATCTTAGGTTGGCTTGTCTTTAGCGAAGCCATGTCTTGGCAACAAGCTACTGGAGGCGTGATTATTATCATTGGAATTGTGTTATCCCGCCAGACACGGTTGACATTCCAGCGAAAAAAGACCAACAATAACCCATAGAAAAATCTAGGGAAGCATTGAAAAATGAGACGTTATAGAGCGACTAAAATTGTGGCGACGTTAGGACCTGCAAGTTCAAGCCAAGACGTGATTGAAAAGCTTTTCTTGGGCGGTGTTGATGTATTCCGTTTAAATTTTTCCCATGGAACTCACCAAGATCATCAAAAGAATTATAAGACCATTCGTACGCTCGAGGAAAAATATCGGCGCCCTATTTCTATTATGCAAGATTTGCAAGGGCCAAAGCTTCGTATCGGGCAATTTGAAAATTCATCTGTGACTTTACGGGAAGGACAGCGCTTTACCCTTGACCTTAAAGAAGATCTTCCCGGAAATAACGAACGGGTTAGCTTGCCTCACCCAGAGATTTTTGAGGCCATTCGTGAAGGGACCATTCTTCTGATCAATGATGGGAAAATCCGCTTACGTGTCAGTGAAATTTATAAAGACTCCTGCGAAACCTTTGTTCTTGTTGGTGGGGAGATCTCTAATAATAAGGGGCTTAACGTGCCAAGCGTTGCCTTGCCCATTAGCTCCCTTACACCAAAGGATCGTGAAGACTTAGAGTTTGGGTTAGAGCTGGGTGTTGATTTCGTGGCCCTTTCTTTTGTTCAAAAACCAGACGATATCATCGAAGCTCGTGATATCATAGGTGTGAGAGCGGGGATCATTGCCAAAATTGAAAAGCCCCTTGCCGTTCAGCACATCAAAGAAATTGTACGCTTGTCCGATGCTATTATGATTGCTCGGGGTGACCTTGGGGTTGAAATGATGCCCGAAGATGTCCCCAGTGTGCAAAAACAGATTGTGCGAGATTGTCGCTCTATGGGGCGTCCTGTTATTGTTGCAACGCAAATGTTGGAAACAATGGTCGAGCACCCAACTCCAACGCGGGCTGAAGCTTCTGATGTGGCTTGTGCTGTTTATGAAGGTGTTGATGCGGTCATGCTTTCGGCTGAAACGGCAGCGGGGAAAAACCCTATCGAGGCCGTAAACATTATGAATCGTATTATTGAGCGCGTTGAAGGGGATTCCTATTATCGAATGACTTTGGATACTCACCACCCGATCCCAGAGGCGACAGCTTCTGATGCTATTACAGCTGCGGCTCGCAAAATTTCAGATACACTAAGCCTTAAGGCTATTGTTACGTTAACGACATCAGGCTCGACAACTTTGCGTGCGGCAAGAGAACGCCCTAATGCGCCCATTGTTGGTATTACTCCAGATCGTTTAACGGCTCATTTGCTGGTTTTGACATGGGGAACCCATGCTATTCAGTTGCCCGAAGAATTGGCAGATAAGCCTTTACCAGGTATTATGCATACGGTTTATCAAGGTATTTTGGCCGAAAATTTTGCCGCCGTTGGTGATGAGATCCTTGTGACTGTTGGCGCGCAATTTAAAGGAACGGACAAACATCAGGTCTTTAAGGCAGGCTCTACCCGAGGACTCTTTATTCTAAAAGTGCGCGATCCCCGAGAAGACCATTTACCCCCTTCTAGTGTTTCTTAATAAGCCTATGATGGGTCAGATGAAAGATACCGAGACGAACAAAACAACCACGCGTTTAAAGCGATATGCCAACGTCACCAGCGCTGTTAGTGGTAGCGTTGCCCGTGCGGCAACGGATAAGGTCTTAGGACGAGACGTGGATCACAGCCTTCAGGCTAAAGCCATCACAAAAGCCTTAGGTCGCTTAAAGGGACCGGTGATGAAAATTGCCCAAATGCTCTCGACCATTCCCGATGCAGTGCCTGCCGAATATGCCCTTGAATTTCAAAGTCTTCAAGCCGATGCGCCTGCCATGGGATGGCCCTTTGTGCGGCGGCGTATGGCCGTTGAGCTAGGCTCAGACTGGCAGTCTAAATTTACCTCTTTCGATCATGAGGCCACTAGTGCAGCCTCTTTGGGGCAG
>DOCA01000099.1 GCA_003503995.1 Holosporales bacterium | reverse complement strand
TCCGATTTTATAGGACCACCTCTGGGCGTTGCAAGTTTTAACTATGCAGCATTACATGTGGTTTGTTATATGATTAAGCGAGGCGGTTTTGTTGAGATGCTTAAATGGTTAGTGCATCCCATTATTCTTCCAGGCCTTGTGGCCTTTTTAATTTTTATTCCTTTGGCATTGACGAGTAACAAGGCTTCTTTAAAATACCTTAAATTCCCTAAATGGAAGAAGCTTCATACAAAAGTTTATGTTGCCCAGTGGGGTATCTTATTTCATTTATTGACTCAGCGAAATGAAGCGTCTCTTTATGGGTTGCTTTTATTTGTGCCTCTTTTTGCCGTGCAGTATATCCGTCGGCAAAACCGCAAAAGAACGGATCATGTGAAAATTTTCAAGGAAGAAATGCTTGAAAAAGCTTAGCCTTCTATTTTTTCTTCCATAGATTTGAGCTTTCTAAAGTCTCTAATGGAAAAGGGAATGGTAATGAGGTAGGCCGTTACAACCGCACAAGCCAGTAACCAAGGAGCGCTAATGACCGTTGCCATTAAAAGGCCTGCAATAACGAGGCTCGGTAACATCCAACTCCGCGGAATTTTAAGAGATTTGAAAGAGTAGGTTGGGATGCGACTGACCATGAGACCTGCAGACAGAATCATAAAGAAGGCGTAAATTATTGGGTTTAGAATCCAATCAATATCAAAAGCCAAGTGAATCATTAAAGGGAAAAGAGCGATGAAGGCTGCTGCTGGAGCGGGTGTTCCTACAAAAAACTTATTTTTTCCTGCCATGATAATGGGAGATTGTTTGAGCATTTCGTCTTCTTTGTCTATTTTTTCACGCTGCTCTTGAATGGTCATGGCATTAAAGCGTGCCAGACGTAGCCCCATGCAAACAGAGTAAAAAAGAGACACCCCCCAACCAAAGCCATCTAAATCTTTTAAAGTAAGCATGTAAATCACAACGGCGGGCCCAACACCAAAGCAGATGAAATCCGACAAAGAATCAAGCTCGGCGCCAAAGTCACTGGTGGCTTTTAAAAGACGAGCAATGCGGCCATCAATACCGTCAAGAAAAGCTGCAACGAGAATGGCGACCACGGCCCACTCAAAACGCCCCAACATAGCAAAGCGAATAGACGATAAACCTGTACAAAGAGCCGCAACGGTCGCTAAGTTTGGGATCATTCGTACAAAAGAAAGTTCTTGTAGTTTTGCTGCCGTTGCAGCACCTACTTTTTTTGGCTCTTTTGGCGTCTCGTCGCCTGCTTTATCTGATGTCATCTAAAGGATCTCGCCTTCAAGAGGTTTGGCACTTTTGGCAGCCATGTTGGCTATAATTGTTTCACCTGCGATTGTTTTTTGGCCGACAATAATTTGGGGGACCAGTGAAGACGGAAGGTAAATATCACAACGACTCCCAAAGCGGATTAGACCAAAGCGTTGTCCTGTTTTTACCTCATCTTGCTCGCGGATATCACAACGAATGCGTCGTGCAATCAAGCCTGCAATTTGTGTGAAACCGATGATTTCTTTTGTTTTTGTTTCAACGACGAGAGCTTGACGTTCGTTTTCTTTGCTGGCCTTATCCAAAGAAGCATTTAAAAATTTTCCAGGGTGGTAAACGCTTTTAATAATTTTTCCACCAAGGGGAACACGGTTCACATGCACGTTAAACACATTTAAAAAGATACTGATTCTCGTCCATTTTCCTTTTGGCAGAGCCATTTCTTCAGGGGTTTCAGCGTCTTCAACAATGGCATGCACCACACCATCAGCAGGGCTGACAATCAAGCCTTCTTGAGTAGGGACAACCCGATCGGGATCTCTGAAAAAGTAAGCGCACCAACCCGTGAGAATAAGGCCAATATAGCCAAGAACCGAAGAAAGTAAACTTAGGATAAGAGTGATGCCTAAGAAAATACCGATAAAAAGAAAACCTTCTTTATGGATTTTAGGCAGTGAAATTTGATACATTGTTAGGGACCTTGTGATGTTGTCTGTACAGAAGAAACTTTACGCTTTTTTATACATCCTGTAAATGCTATTAAGGACTCCTTAAGGAAGTTGATTTATGATTTAATAGCTTTATTAAATAGTGAGGTTGCTCAGTGAAAAAAAGACTCTGTTATCTTTTTATGGTTGTTTTGTGCTGCACGTCATTGATGGCGCAAGATGCCACAGAGCAAAAGCCCCAATCAAAGGGGGAGCAGGTCGTTAATGTTTATGGTTGGTATGAACAAATTCCTGATGACCTCATTAAAGCTTTTGAAAAAGAGACCGGCATCAAAGTCAACCTCGATGTTTATGATAGCAATGAAGTTTTAGAAGCAAAATTGCTGGCAGGAAATACAGGATATGATGTTGTTTTTCCAACGGCTTGGCCCTATGTCTTACGTCAAGCAGCTTCGGGGCTGTACCTTGAAATCGATAAATCCAAACTGACTAATTACAAAAATTTAGATCCTCTTTTCTTAGAAAAAATGCAGAATGCCGATCCGGGTAATGTCTATTCTATTCCCTACACATGGGGACTTGTAGCCATTGGGTACGACGAGGAAAAAATTAAAAAGCTTGTTCCAGAAGGTAAGCAAAATTCTTGGGCGTTGCTCTATGATCCTGAGGTTTTAAAAGCTTTAAAAGGGTGTGGTGTGACACTTTTGGAAGACCCTCTGGATGTCTTTTTGTCTTATTACATCTACCGAGGAGAAAATCCCCTTGACCCTTCTTTAAAAAAACTTAGAGAAATGCAGGAAGATCTTAAGAAGATCCGTCCGTATATAAAGCGCTTTGGGACCAGTCTTGTGGCTGAGCAATTGGGAAATGGAGAGCTTTGTGTGGTGATGCACTGGAGTGGTATTCTATCTCATGCTCGTTCCAAATTTAAAAAGATGGCGGAAAAAACGGCAGGCAAAAGATCTCAAATGAAGATTATGCTTCCTAAGGAAGGGACGCTCATGTGGATCGATTGTGTTGCCATTCCAAAAGATGCCCTCCATGTGGATAATGCTCATCGCTTTATTGACTTTTTATTGCGGGCGAAAACGGCTGCGGGCATTACAAATACCGTTTATACGGCAACAACGATTAAAGAGAGTTATCCTCTGTTAAAGGAAGAGCTTAGAAATAACAAAGCAGTCTTCCCAGGGGATGAGTACTTGAAAAAAGTTGTGTTACCAGAAGTCAAATCCTTGCAATTTCAGAGGCGCATGTCTCGTGCTTTTGCTTCATTGATTACCCATAAGGAATAATAAAAAGTGGCCAAAATAGATAAAAGAATACGTTTGGAACCTTGGCAAGATCCCCACTCTGTGCCTTACGTTGAGGTTAAAGATTTATCTAAAAGCTATGAGGGCGTTGTCGCTGTTAATAGCCAATCTCTTGAGATCTATAAAGGAGAACTCTTTTCTTTATTAGGGCCCTCTGGGTGTGGTAAATCCACCTTATTACGAATGTTAGCGGGGTTCGAAGAGCCGTCAGAAGGTCATATTTATATTGATGGGGTTGATATTACTCATATGCCACCTTATGAGCGCCCCGTGAATATGATGTTTCAAGCTTATGCCCTTTTTCCACACATGACCGTTGAGCAGAATGTTGCTTTTGGCCTTAAGCAAGAAGGTGTTCCAAAAGACGAAATCCGTGACAGGGTGAGCTCAATGCTTCATATGGTGCGCTTGAATCAATATGCTAGCCGAAAGCCCCATCAGTTATCTGGTGGACAACGGCAACGGGTAGCATTGGCGAGGTGTCTTGTGAAAAAGCCTAAACTTGTTTTATTGGATGAGCCCTTGGGTGCCTTGGATCGTCAACTTAGAATCCAAACTCAGTTTGAATTGGTGAACATTCAAGAAGAGCTCGGTGTGACTTTTATCATGGTGACCCATGATCAAGAAGAAGCAATGACCATGTCCACTCGTATTGGGGTAATGGAAGAAGGGCGCTTGCGTCAAATTGGAACACCGACGGAGATTTATGAGTATCCCAATTCTCGTTATGTAGCCGATTTTGTGGGAGATATGAATATGTTTGAAGGCATCGTCACGGAGATTGAAGCAGACCATGTTTGTATTCACTCCGAGGAAGTTGGGTGTGATATTGATGTGTCCCACGTAAGTGACGTGCCCCCTGGCGCAACAGTAGCCGTTGCTATTCGTCCTGAGAAAATCATGCTTTCCACAGAGAAAAAACGCGAGAAACGCAACACAGCAAAAGGGGTTGTAAATGAAATTGCTTACCTTGGAGATATGTCTATTTATCACGTTTTATTAGAGACGGGAAAAGCTGTTCGTGTCGCCTTAAGTAACCAAGTGCGTTTATCGGAGCGTCCTGTGAATTGGGATGATGAGGTTTACCTCTCATGGCATTCCGATAGCGGTATTATTTTGACAGGCTAGGGATGGGATTATAAGAAAGTGAAACTTTTCTACCAAAAAAAACAGCAAGATTTAGAAGTTTTTTGGCGACGCTTTTTACAGATAGCTCGCCTTAAGAAAATACTGGCTCGTTTTTTGATGATTGCCCTGCCTTATGGCTGGCATATCCTCTTTTTTCTGGTGCCTTTTGTCATTGTTCTCCGCATCTCTTTTGCAGAAAGCATCATTGGCGCGCCTCCCTATGGAGAGATTTTCCAATGGCTTGATGGTGCTTTTTTACAGATTCGTTTGAACCTTGGAAATTACCTCTTTTTGTTGGAAGATGAACTTTATCTGAAATCATACATGGAGTCCTTAAAGATCGCAGCTATTGCCACCACAGGTTGCTTAATTCTAGGCTACCCCATGGCTTATGGGATTACCCGTGTGACGGGTGTATGGCGAACGGCCTTGTTGATGATGGTTATTCTGCCATTTTGGACATCTTTTTTGATTCGGATTTATGCGTGGATTGGTTTGCTGAGCACAAAGGGGCTCATTAACAGTGCACTGATGTCTTTAGGTCTTATCTCTGATCCTTTGCCCTTAATGGATAATAACTTTGCCGTTTCTATTGGTCTTATTTATTCCTATTTGCCGTTTATGATTTTGCCCTTGTATGCGTCCCTTGAGAAAATTGATAAGAGTTATCTTGAAGCTGCCTATGATCTTGGATGCAAACCTTTGATGGCATTCTTTAAAGTTATTATTCCTTTGTCCTATCGAGGTATTGTAGGAGGGACGATGTTAGTCTTTATCCCCTCCGTTGGTGAGTTTGTAATTCCTGCTCTTTTGGGGGGCTCTGATTCTATTATGATTGGAAAAGTGCTTTGGAATGAATTCTTCTTTAACAATGATTGGCCCTTAGCTTCTAGCCTCGTGGTGACACTCTTTATCGTTTTGTTTATTCCTATTTTGTTGTTCCAAAAGCTCCTCTCTCCTGACGAGCAGAACCAAGAGGAAAATGATTAATGCCGTTAAAACGCGCTCGCTTTCTATTGTCTGCTTTGGTTTTTGGGTATGCTTTTTTATATCTTCCTATTTTGATCGTTGTGGTTTTTGCTTTTAACGATTCTCCCATTGTAATGACCTGGGGCGGTTTTTCTGTCAAATGGTTTGTCTCTCTTTTTCATAATGATCGTATTTTACAAGCTGCAGGACTTTCGCTGAAAATTGCTTTAATGACGGCAGTCTTGTCCGTTGTTATTGGGACCACAGCTGCCATGGTGATGGTGCGTTTTAAAAAATTTAAAGGCCGTCCTTTTTTTAATAGTCTTGTCACAGCCCCTCTTGTGATGCCCGATGTCATGGTGGGACTTGCTTTATTGCTTTTATTTGTGGCGCTGTATCAATTAACGGGTTGGCCCTCAGCACGGGGAGCGGTCACCATTACCATAGGGCATACGACAATCGCCATTGCCTATGTGATTTTAATTGTGCGGGCACGCCTTGCAGAATTTGACTCGTCCCTTGAAGAAGCAGCCCTTGATTTGGGGGCTAAGCCTTTGACAGTATTCATAAAAATCACTCTTCCTATTATTATGCCAGCCATTGCATCAGGAGGACTTTTAGCTTTTACTCTTTCTTTTGATGATGTTATTTTAGCAAGTTTTTTAAGTGGCTCTGGATCATCGACTCTACCCATGGTAATCTTTTCTAGTGTACGTCACGGCGTAAGTCCAGAAATCAATGCCTTTGCGACAGTTGTTCTGACCATTGTGACATTAAGTGTTATTGCGACAGGTGTTTTTATGCACCGTCGTTTGAAAAAGTCTCACAAGTTAAAGGATTAAAAGATGATACTGCAAAATACGGCTCCAAAAAAAGAAAAAGGATTTGTCATTGTTTTGGGAAATGAGAAAGGCGGAACCGGAAAATCTACGGTCTCGATGCATATCATTACCCATTTATTGCGCCTTGGTTTTAGTGTTGGCACCATCGATATCGATGCGCGCCAAGGGACTCTGACCCGTTACATTGAGAATCGCTTGAACTATTGCCGCGAAGCGGATTTGAAACTAACCATTCCTGAACACCATCCCGTTTATAAAAGCACTAATGAGTCCGTTGAAGCCAGTAAGGCTGAGGAAGATCAAAGGCTGCTTGAGGCGATGGAAAAGTTAAAAGATAAAGATTTTATCGTTGTGGATACCCCTGGAACAGATAGCTATCTTTCCCGCAAAGCTCACTCTTATGCCGATCTTTTGATTACGCCTTTAAATGATAGCTTTATTGATCTTGATATGATTGGTCGTGTGGATCCTCAGACCTATGAAGTATTGCGCCCGAGTACCTATGCCGAGATGGTTTGGGATCAGAAAAAAGAACGTGCCATGCGCCGCGAATCTACATTTGAGTGGATCGTCATGCGTAACCGTCTCAGTAGTCTTTATGCGAAAAACAAAGAGCACATGCAGTTGGCATTAGAAGCCTTGTCAAAACGTATTGGCTTTAAAACGGCCCAAGGTTTTGGTGAGCGTGTTATCTTCCGGGAGCTTTTTTTGAAAGGCCTTACTGTTTTGGATCTTGAGGATGCTGGTATTGAAATGAGCCTCTCTCATATTGCGGCCCGCCAAGAGCTTCGTCGTTTATTGGAAGTTTTCAACCTTCCTCAAATCGAAGAAAAACTTAAGAGTGATAATGCTACCGTCGACGCCCCTGTGGTGGCCCAAGCTGCATAACACCTTATCAAAAGATAGCAAAGCCCATCCAATTTCGAGTTATGATGTTCAAAATTGTATGGGTTTTAATTTTTAATATAAAATCTTTTTAATGAATATAGGAACCTCTGCAAAAGGGCTAAACGAAGTGGTTTTGGATGAGAAAAAAGTGAAGTGAGATCGTGGAAACGTAAGCATACCTTTAGTATGTGCGTCCCTTGATAAGTCGAGTCTTTGCTTTTTTATCGCCAAAAGAGCCTTTTGCAGAGCTTTCTATAGAAAGTGTAGATTAAGTGCCCATCATCATCCTTTTAACCACCATTTTTGTGATCTTAGGTGTACTTTTAAGGCGCTGGTTTAAACGCGCTTCCCTAGAAGATAAACGCAGCCTCATTATGTTAACAGTTTGGACTTTTAGCTTTGTTGGGCTGGTGGCTTTAATTCTAACTGGGCGTTTTTTCCATGCCCTCGGATGGGCCCTTATGTTGCTCATTGCCCTGTTGATTTCGGGAGCCTCCGCCAGACGAAAACGCCAACAACAAGGAGGTAACTCACAAAAACGAAATGGAGGGGCACTTGAAAATAGTTCTGGCGGCATGAGTGTGAAAGATGCCTATGCTATTTTGGGGCTTAAAGAGGGTGCGAACGATGAAGACATTCATCAAGCCTACATTAATCTTATTCAAAAAAACCACCCAGACCGAGGTGGCTCTGACTACCTTAGCTCTCAAATCAACCAAGCCCACGATGTCCTTATGGATCCCAAACGTAAGAAAAAGTAGGTGAGTAAAAATCAGTGTTACTCATTCCTTTGTCAGAAAGGGTCATTTGACCTTTAGAATTTAAAGAAAGATAAAATGAAAAACATAATATTATTAATACTATTTATTGCTGCTCCACAGAGTTTTTTACTATAGTAGTTTAGTTTTGGAA
>DOCA01000195.1:2800-6401 GCA_003503995.1 Holosporales bacterium | reverse complement strand
CAAAACTAAACTACTATAGTTATTCCAAAAAGGTTCTGCTCTTAGAAAGGGCGATCAATGACTATCTCTTATCATTTAGGAACGAATGACTATGCAAGAGGCTTGATTGCCAAAGGTAGGTTCTTCATTGTGAAAAGCGCGTCGGCAACTAAAGAAAAGCGTGTCATTGGTATAGGTATCTTGATTAAGGGAATGAATGCTTTTAAGGCTTTCTTCTTGGAGCTTTTGTTTCACAAAGCCTTCAAGGTCAAAAAAATGTTTTCCTTTTTGAGTCCCTTGTTTAAAAAACTTCGACCAATCGTGATTTTTTTCCCTAAAAGTTTGCTGAAAAATCTCATCAACTTCGTAAGAATTTTGGGCAATAGACGGGCCAATGCTAGCCATTAGGGTCTTTCTTTTAGCGCCACGTTTCAGCATTAAAGCCACCGTGTTTTCAATAATGCCTGAGAGCACGCCTTTCCAACCACCATGGAGAGCTGCAACTAAAGGCACCGTCGGATCATAGAGGAGAACAGGAACGCAGTCGGCTGTTTGCACACCCATAATGAGGCCTGGCACATTTGTTATAAGGGCGTCTGCTGTAGGAGGTGTATTAAGGTCATAGGGTTCATCTATAAAAAGGGCATGGCTCCCATGTACTTGTTTTGCAAAACAAAGAGAGGTGAGGGGAGATTGAAAATAATAGGCAATTTTTTCGCGATTAGTAATAACGGTCTCTCGATGATCTCCCTTTGATAGCCCTACGTTGAGAGTGTTAAAGAGGCCAGTACCATTGCCTCCTTGACGTGTGAAAAAACCATGATCGAGGTTTGAAGGAAAAGAGGTGGATTGTAAGGGTTTTAAGGGAGTAGTCATAAAATCCTATAGGTTAAAAATAGTGGCAAATCCTATAATAGAATAAAAGATAAAGAGAAAAATACCAACAAATAAGAGGCTATCAAGGCGATCAATTAAACCACCATGGCCTGGTAATATTTTGCCAGAATCTTTAATCTTAAAATGACGTTTTATGCGGGATTCAAGCAAATCTCCAACCTGCCCTAAAATACTGCAAAGGACTAAAAAAGCAACCATGGGCCAGTTAAAACCTTCATATAAATAGGCTGATATAATAAGAGCTGTGGTTGAAGCACTTAGGGTTCCACCAATAGCACCGGACCATGTCTTATTGGGGCTAATGCTAGGCGCTAGTTTTGGACCGCCAATGATTTTTCCAGCAAAATAGGCCCCTATATCAGTACTCCAAATAAGCAAGAGAAGGCTAATGCCTAAAAGGGCAGAGTATTCATAGAGTTGATAAAAACCAAAAATGCCAAGAAGAAGGTAAGTGACGCCTAAAAAAAGCCATAAAATCCGTGTGTTATGAGGTTTATCAGACTTAAAAACTACCATCCCCCATTCAATAAGAATAAGAAATGCAAGGAAAGAAATGAAAAAGCCAATATAGGGAGATTCAGAAATAAGAATCCAAAGGGTTAAGCCACCTAAGAGAAGTGCAGTGATCACACGACGAAAGAAGTTGACCGTAAAAAAGGTCTCTCCTAGAGTCTCTTTACTAATTTTATTAACTTGGTTTTCCATCAGAGGGGCTTTTTTTTATTATTAATCAGTTATCAGTGTAAAGGCTAAGCTGATATTTGTCCAAAGTTTCGTCCACAATTTTGAAATTTTTGAATACTGTTGCAAAAATCCTGCTTTTGGAAGTCTGGCCAGTTTTTTTCAAGGAAAACAAATTCCGTAAAGGTGCACTGCCACATCATATAATTGCTCAATCGAACAACACCACTGGTACGAATTAAAAGGTCAGGGTCAGGAATGCCAGCGGTCATGGTATGGGCTGTTAACATCTCTTCTGTGATCTGTTCAGGAGCGAGTATGCCTGCCTGTACTTTTCGAGCAAGGGCTTTTGTGGCTTCGATAATATCTGTTCGGCCATCATAATTGAAATTAATCAATAAAGTCAGCTTGGTATTGGGGGCAGTCAGTTGTTCAGCATGCTCAATCATGGCTAGCAAATCAGAGGGGAGGTTAAGGCGTGATCCCACAACCTTAAGACATATACCGCGTTCATGGAATTCAACGAGATCTTTATTCAAGGTACGACGAAGGATATTCATCAAACCTTTGACTTCTGCTTCTGGGCGCTTCCAATTTGCCGTGGAAAATGCCCAAGCACTTAGGTAAGGGATGCCAACTTCCAAAGCAAAGGCAATGGCTTTTTTTAGGGCTTCAACACCTTTTTGATGGCCAAAAAGGCGAGGCATTCCCCGAGATCTTGCCCAACGTCCATTACCATCCATAATGATAGCAACGTGTTCGGGGAGGTTTCTGAGATCAATCTGTGCACCCCATTGGGCAGTTTCGGATGGTAAAGAATTCCTTTGGGTAAAGCGCATGGGGTTTTTCCTTTTAAAGAGACGTCTCTTAAATACCATCCATTTAAACAAGAGCTATGTCTGGTGCATCGGCTGCTTTCATACCAACAACGTGGTAGCCGCAATCGACATGATGATTTTCTCCGGTCACTCCTGATGAAAGGTCACTTAGCAAGTAAAGGCCTGCTTTGCCAACTTCCTCAAGATCGATATTGCGCTTTAAGGGTGCATTATGTTCGTTCCATTTAAGAATGTATCTAAAGTCGCCGATACCAGATGCTGCAAGGGTTTTCACAGGGCCAGCAGAAAGGGCGTTAACGCGAACTTGCTCGGACCCAAGATCAACGGCAAGATAGCGCACACTGGCTTCAAGAGCTGCTTTTGCAGGCCCCATCACATTGTAGTGGGGCATGACTTTTTCTGAGCCATAATAAGTGAGAGTCAGGATACTTCCGCCTTTTGTCATTAAAGGAGCCGCTTCCCGTGCAACAGCCGTTAAAGAGTAGCAAGAGATATCCATGGTCATTAGAAAATTCTCACGACTTGTCTCTACATATTTTCCTTTAAGCTCATTTTTATCAGAAAAGCCAATGGCATGTACAACAAAATCAATGGTTCCCCAAGTCTCTTTTAAGGACTTAAAAACCTCTTTGATTTCGGTATCATCGGAAACGTTACAAGGAAGAATAACTGTAGATCCAATGGATTCTGCTAAGGGCACAACACGCTTTTTCAAGGCATCTCCAAGATAGGTAAAAGCGATTTCAGCACCCTGTTCGTGAAGTTGTTGGGCAATGCTCCAAGCAAGAGAGCGATCGTTGGCAACACCCATAATAATACCACGTTTACCAGCCATTAATTTTGTCATTGTCATGTCCTTGTTGACTGTGGAAAGAGTTCTATAAACTTTTTAAACGTTTTAGACATAAAAAGCAAGATAGAGTCTTTTATTAAAAGAGATTTTTGATTTATCTTTTATTAACCTTATTTTGCTTATATGGTAAGAATAGTGTGGGAGAGCGGGAGATGAAAAAAATGTATTTATTCATGGGTGTTTTAATTCTTTTCGCTGGTTTAATGATTCTTAAAATTCACGTTTTTCCGCCAAATAAAGCCTCATGGATTGCCGACGTTCCCATTGCTCATCGAGGCTTTTTTGATAATGATAAGGATATCCCTGAAAATTCTTTAATGGCCTTTCAAAGGGCTGCTGAAAGAGGTTACGC
>DOCA01000195.1:0-2714 GCA_003503995.1 Holosporales bacterium | reverse complement strand
TCAGAAATTCAAACCCATAATCTACTAGCGACAGAAGAAGTCCCACCAACATTAGAAGAAGTTCTAGCCTTTATAGATGATCGCGTACCCATTTATGTGGAAATTAAAAGAGAAGCCTATGGAAAAGCTGGCCCTCTTGAAGAAGAGACTCTAAAGGTTTTGGAGGCTTATGAAGGGAGAATTGCCATCCTTTCTTTCAACCCCGAATCCCTAGCTTTTTTTGCTCAAAATGCCCCTCAATTTCACCGAGGGCAAAATTATGAGCCCAGTAAAGAAAAATCAGGTGGCCGAAAGAAAATTCTACGAGCTGTCCTGTCTCAAGCCTGGCAAGCTCGACCTCATTTCTTTGTTTACAATAATAGGACAATGCCCGATGTTCTCTTGAGAGGGTTTTCCGTTGTGCGGCATTTAATCCCTTATAATGTAAACTCTCATGAAGATTATCAGTCTGTTTCTCCTTATGCGAGTAACGTCATTTTCGAGAGAATAAACCTGTAGTCTTCTGAAAAAAAATCCCAGACGTCGTTCCTGCGCTCTTTACCTATAAGAACAGGCTGCATCGCTGGCGCCTAGACTAGAATCTTTTTCAAAAGACTACAGACCTATCTTGTTAGAAGTCAAAAAGCTTTTTGGCGATTAAAAAAATCCCAGACGTCGTTCCTGCGCTCTTTACCTATAAGAATAGGCTGCATTGCTGGCGCCTAGACTAGGATCTTTTTCAAAAGACTACAGGCCTATCTTGTTAGAAGGCAAAAAGCTTTTTGGTGATTAAAAAAATCCCAGACGTCGTTCCTGCTCTCTTCAGCTATAAGAATAGGTTAATATGTGAATAGCTTAAACATTGAAGGTTTTTTCTTATTTTTGTTAATATTTTAGTTAACTTTTAGGCTTATAATAAAAGCATGAACTTATATTTTTTTGCTCTTTTCTTTTTTGTTTCTACCTTTGCCAGTGCTGCTGAGCAAAAGGCTGAGCAGTCACAAAAAAATGTAGATGAGATTTTACAGCTTGAGTTTTCCAAAGAGTTTTGTCAGAAAATTATGACAGAGCATCGTCCTCGAAATGATGTGATGTATCAAGCTGGCGTTAGTGCTGAGGGGAAACCTGTTGTGCCGGCGGATTTAAACGCCTTTACTGTACCTATCCCTAAAAAAATCGTTATTCCCATTAGCATTCATAAGCAATACAGTCTTAGAACACAATCATCGGGAACGGTTGCTATTCCTGAAGGTAAAGTTGCTATTCCTGACGGCAAAGTAACGCTTCCTGAAGGCAAGGTAACAATCCCACCAGCTACAGTTTTGCCGCCAGGAACAGTTCTACCCCCAGGAGCGGCAACGCTGCCACCGGGAACAGTTTTACCACCAGGAACAGTTCTACCCCTTGGAAAAGTAATCCTTCCAGAAGGTAAGGTAACAATTCCAGAAGGTAAAGTTGTGATTCCTGAAGCTAAGGTAACATTGCCTTCAGGGCAAATTAAACAGTCAGGCACAGGGGATTTATTGCCAAAAGGGACTATAAAATCACCCTACGTTGATGAAATTCCTTTGGGTTTTGTGGAATATGAGTTAGAAAGTGGTAAAATGACTTACAATGGAAAGACATTTTCTTCACAGCAGGAGGCATTATTAAGGCAAAAATGCCAAGATGTTTTAGAAAAATCGGAGAATTAGTTTGTCAGCAAAATTACTAAAAGTTTCTTTTAAAAATAAAGACGGCCTCGTGTTAAGTGGGCGTCTACATATTCCTGCAGGCCAGATAAAAACCTTTGCGGTTTATGCGCACTGTTTTACCTGTTCAAAGGATATTAAAGCGGCTCGTAATATTTGTCAGGGATTATCAGAGCGAGGCATTGCGGCCTTGCGATTTGATTTCACAGGTCTTGGAGACAGCGAGGGGGATTTTATTGAAACCAATTTCACAACAAATGTGGATGATCTTTTGTGTGCCGCGGCCTTTTTAGAAAAAAATTACCAAGCGCCTGAGATTATGGTTGGCCATAGTTTAGGCGGAGCAGCGGCCCTTGTTGCAGCCAGTAAATTACCCTCTATTAAAGCTGTTTCAACGGTGAATTCTCCTTGTCATCCAAAGCATGTGGCGCGTCATATGACTGGTGCTGAAGAGCAAATTTTATGGTCAGGAGAAGCAGACGTTGAAATTAGTGGGCGTTCTTTTAAAATCAAAAAACACTTTTTGGACGATTTAAAATCCTATGATATGACAAAAGTTTTTAAGAAATTGAAGGCTGCGGTTTTGGTATTCCATGCGCCCCATGATTCGACGGTAAATATTAAAAATGCGAGCTATATTTTCTCTTTAGCTCAACACCCGAAGAGCTTTATTTCTCTTGATTCTGCTGACCACCTTATTATGAATAACGAAGACGCAAAATATATCGCTTCTAGTATTGCGGCTTGGGCCAGTCGTTATGTTCAATTCGAGTGCACTGAAGAACAACGGGATGAAAAACCAGGTGACGGTGTTGTTGTGACGGAAACCGATGAGGGGCTTTACACACAAAGGGTTTATGCAGGGAATCATATTATGCGCGCCGATGAGCCCCTAAATGTTGCAGGAGGCCTTGATCTTGGCCCATCGCCTTATGAGTATTTATTAGCTGGTTTGGGATCTTGTACCTCTATGACCATTCGGATGTATGCTCAGCATAAAGGGATCAGTCTTGATAAGGAGACCGTAGAATTAGAGCATGATCG
>DOCA01000152.1 GCA_003503995.1 Holosporales bacterium | reverse complement strand
TTTCACTAACCGAATGACATTGTCTTCCACAGGACCCCAACTAGGGTTAAGGTATAAACCCACTGAGTTCTGAGGTAGTCAGCAACCTCCCCAAGAGCCTTTGAAGGTAAAACACCATTAACTCGCATTTGATCTTCATAGGCTTTGGCAACGATGTCATAAACAGCACCGGCAAGAACTCGTGATTTATCATGCACCTCCCCTACAAAACCATTATCCTTCACATCTTCATCAAGATCACGCAGTCCCGTGTTTGTTCCAAGAACAGATTTACCAAACTCCTCTGCCATACTACGCAAGAAATTAGGTTGATGCAGATCGCCTCTCACATCAAAAATCAATTTTTTACGAGCACTTTCATGGGTTAAAAGAGTAAACATCGCATTAGTATCTCCCCATGCTTCATGGTAAGCGCCAGCTTTAGGGCTATCACTAAACAAATCAGGACGCGCCGCATCAACCAACGCATGGCCCGCTTCGTGCCACACAATGTCTGGTTGTTGTGCTGTGTACTCTCTTCTTGTTACAGTTGGGCGATACCATCCGAGATCCATCATGCGATAGCGCGTCCCATCATCTGCCTGAAAACGTGTATAATAAGCATTCTCCATTTCCTCTCCTTTAACAAAATAAAAAAGAGGCATGGTTGATGTGCTGTCTAGATAATTTATAGCTGCTCTACGTACTTTTGCATCACTTGGATGTAGACGAATCACATCACGCAGGTCGTTTTGAAATAAATCAGAAGTCACGCGCAAGTTTCCATAAACACTCACACTATCAGCAGTACGCACGCTACCCCGTCGAAAGGAATAAAAAGAGAAATCACCATTATCCGAAGAGGCAACGCGTTTTCTATCAGCATAAATGAGTTGAGAGTCACTGGATCCCTCGGTTACATCTCCACGTGGGAAAAATTGTTCTTCATAGGGAAGGTCTACAGAAGGGCCTTGCACCCTCATTTTGATTTTTACACCTTTTTTCTTTCCAAACGCAGTTGTTTCTACGGGATTTAAACTTTCTAACAGCCCCCCACTGCCTGATGCAGAACTTGCGCTTGCATAACAGGACGCGCTTGAAGTGAGCATAAAGACGGCTGTTGCCGATGCCCATAAAGTTGTTTTAAAAATGGTTTTTTTTAACATGAAGACCTCCAATACTGTTCATGATAGATTAATTACTGAAATTAACTCAGCACATGACCTTAAGGACGAAGATTTTAATGAAAAGTAAAGAAAAGTTGAATAAAGCCTTAAACGCATTTTAAGGCACAGAAAGGGTTGAGACTTTTTTTGAATTTATCTCGCTTGCAATGAACCCTCTAAAACTGTTATAATATAAGTGTTACCTCGTGTAACTATGGTGATAAACGCTATATGTAATAGATGTTATGGACCCGGGGGCGGTACCCGGCACCTCCACCACTTAAGAAGGCAGTCATTTAAAAAGCAAGCTTTTTGAATTGACGCCTGACCCAAATCGGTTTTTTGCTTTTGGGGGTGAAATAGGATCGACATGCGTTGAAAGATATGGTTTTTGCTCGGCATTGTACCACCGTTATCGGACAATATAAATATAAATGCAAAACGTAAAAACGCATTGAATCGTGTTCTTTTTGCCGTTAACGCTAATAGCGCTAACGACAACCGGAAAGCTCCTGTAGTAGAAGTAGTAGCTACAGCAGCATAAGGTTAGAACACCTTTGCGGTTCGAGGGGCACCGGGCAACAGAAGCCCCTCACTCATTTCGCAATATATAAAATCCCTAAAAACCTTCTCGTTCTATTTAGAAAAGGGCTTTCCCTTTTAAATTCTTCAGCTAAACTAATAAAAACTCTGCAAAAATTTTTACAGGGATTCCTATAAATTAAGGAGATAAAACATGTCTATACCACACACTGTTGTTGTGATTTTAGAAGCAAAACAAGGAAAAGAACAAGAGTTGGAATTAGCCTTAGAGGCCGTCGTAGAGCCAAGTTCTTCCGAAGAGGCCTGCTTAGAATATCGTCTACACAAAAGTGTGGATAACCCAGCTCAATTTGTTCTCTATGAAAACTGGGCCAGCAAAGAAGAGCATCAAGCACAATTCGATAAGCCTTACATAAAAGATTTGGGCGCAAAACTAGGAGAGCTCTTAGCAAGCCCCTATCAAGCTGTTTTTGCTCAAAAAATAATTTCTAATGCTTGAGTGCAAAAACATTTCTCTTTGTAAAGAAATCTTTTTCTGACATAATACATAGGATATTCAATAAAAAAGGACTTTAAAATGAAACAAAATTTTAAAAATATTATCGCCGTTTCTCTTGTTGTTCCCTCCCTGCTCATGATGACAGGCTGTGCACGCAATATTGGTGCTAGCAATTATGCTTCCGCTGGTGTTGGAGAGACTATGACTTCATATGCTGGTGTGATTGCCTCCAAGCGTCAAGTACTTGTCGAAGAAGGTGAAAAGCTTCAAGATAACGTTATTGGTGGCGTTGCTGGTGGTGTTGCTGGCGGCGTTCTAGGAAACATGGCTGGAAAAGGCAGAGGCAACACTCTAGCAACTGTTGGTGGTGCTGCAGCTGGTGCTTTGGCTGGTGCCTATGCTCAAAAAGAACTCTCAAAACAAGAAGCTTTTGAATACACCATTCAATTGGATAATGGACAACTAAAAACTGTCGTTCAAGGTCTTGATGTCAACTTACAACCTGGCCAACGCGTGATTTTACACGTTAGCCATAAAGGACGCTCTCGCATCGTGCCTTTCCAAGGCTAAAGAATCTTGTGTGACTAATAAAAATCCCCAGCTTTTATAAGTTGGGGATTTTCTTATGAAGCTCTCTATAGGAATTTTTGCGAACACCTGAAGTTTATTCATTAAAGCCCTAACATCTCTTCTACAAGCTTAACTTCTAATCGACTAATTAGATTATGTTGTACAAAAAAATTAATTAAATATCTTTTTGTCTTGTCACTAGGCTTTCCATATTTTTCATTTGCACGTTTTACATATTCTCCTATAGCAAAAACAATATTGTCATTTAGCTCCTCTTCATCTTCCGATTTCTTTTTTTCTATTCCCTCATTCTTAATTGTAAAAGAAGCTACTCTATACCCCTCGACGCGCCCTCTTTCTTTAATATGAATGAAAGCACTGTCAGATATAACTTTTTCTAACATTGAAAAATCATTAGCATAAGTTCCCTCTGGTGCCAGATCTGAATGTTCTGATTTTACTTTCTTATCAAGTTGCTTAGTTTTTTTCCCTTTCTCCTCAAATTTGACATAGGCATTAGCTCGTACAAATTCAGGAACAACCAGATCTTTAATTTTACTAGCCAATCTATCTTCAATCACAAGCCTAACAGCAGAAACTACTTTTCTCGACCCCTTTATTTGGGGTTTAATAGAAGGGACAGGAGTTTTAAATCCCTTGGGGTACAAGAGAACATTCGAACTACAGCCTTCATATTTACTATGACCAACTAATTTCAAAGTAATTTCTTCCTCTTCAGAAAAAGGATAGAAATCACATACAGGAATGCGTCCTTCTTTATTCCTATCAAAATCTAAAGGAACAAGAGCGCCATTAGGCAGCTTAACACTGAGAAATTTTAGTTTAGCTTTAACATTAGGACAAGTAGTCTGCGCACTAAAACGTATATGCTTTCCAGCTACAGTACCTACAAAATCTTCCTTTCTACTTTCACTTTCGCCTAAATCTACTTTTGAAGAAAAAACTGACGTGGTGAAATTCAGAAAAAACAGAGCACTTAAAAAAATTGGTTTAAATTTCAAATAATTCATATTATTAATCCCCCCTAATAATAACTATAGTAGTTTAGTTTTG
>DOCA01000112.1 GCA_003503995.1 Holosporales bacterium | reverse complement strand
CGCAGTAACAAACGGTCAGTGCAAGGATAATCTACTATAGTCATTAAGTAGGAAGAGTTTTATGATAAGCTCCCTAAAACTCAACACTCTTTTAAAGGCTAAGCGTCTTCGTCACCGCCCCAGTCTTTCATATAATACAAAGGACTTTCATAGTATAAGCGCCAAATAAATCGCTCAAGGGATTCTTCAACAAGCTCTCCGCCCTCAAATTCATAGACTGCGTTGGGGTTATCACTCTGAGGCTTCATGACAAAAAAGTTTCCTCCATCCGCAATTTCAAAAATAGGCAGTTCATCCTCGGCGAATTTTACGGAGGGAAGAATTTGACCACTATCATAACCTAAGAGTTTTATATCTGCTGCACTTTCAGGATCTAAGAGTCGATTCGCAAATGTATTATCTGTCACAGAAAGATCATGATTGTTCCTAAAAAATCCATAGCCAACATTATCATAAAAAAATCTCAATTGTGGTGGCAATTTATAACCTAAACGCTTTTCTACATTTTCTATTTCTTTCAAAGAAAGTTGGTGAAACCTATTCCCTGTTGATTCCATATTACCTATATAAGGTTTGAGGTAATCAAACATTTTTACTCACCTCCTACGGTTTTTAATTGACTTTCAATTGTAGTGAGTGCACTTCCCTTTCCATGGATACCGCCTTGATGTTGCATACCGACTATAGCAGGGTGAAGATTATGCCATTTTAAAGGTCCACCAAGCTCATTGGGAATAATTTCATGGGCATCAAATTCTTTGATCATTCAGGAAGGTCAATGAACGGGAATACTTCTTTAAAGCGCTCTATTACTTGAGGATTTCGTTTGAGGGCATTCAAGGCCGCTTTTTTAGAGATATTAAACTCCCCATCCTCCTTTGAAATCCCTCGAATGTAAGACAGGCCTAAGAGAGCGTTATGTTCATCATCTTTAAGTTCATAATATGGCCTAAAACCTATGGCCTCCCTGAAACGTCTTACGTCAGACGCCTCCATAAGATAATAAAAATAAGGGGGCAAATCATCGTGTTTCTTAATCATATAATAAACCCACTCATGGGCTTCTTCTATGGTAATAATAGAACCTATACAGATCACAACAAACCCTAATTGAAAAGGGCCATTTATATTTTTAGTACCTTTGATCATTTTAGCTTTTCTCTTTCTCACCTACTGAAATAATCCAATAGAGCCAACATGAGGAGCTCCTTTATGTATATCGCTATCTACCAACAACATTCTACCTGCTCGGGGGTTATGCTCCCACGTGAACCTAGGAATTTGTGCCTCACCCGATTGAATCGCTTTCAACTGATCGGGATCAAAATTATAAAAACCTTTTCCATGTTCTTCTTCTTGCTTAAGGAGCCTTGGAATACTTTGTCTGTAACGTTCAGAAATTTCCTCCATGCGATCAACAAGTTTTGTCATTTTTTTATTCCTTATAAATACTTGTCTGGAGGGCTTTTAATTTATTCCAGCGGTTGACGCCTGTGCCATCCATGACATTGACCTTAATCGTCACGACCTTTCTGAGACTGATCCCCCAAAATAATAGGCTTATAGCTAAAAGCTTTTTCTATGATTTCATCAATGGTCAGTCCACCTTCCCAAAAAATATAATCAGATATTTTAGGATCAGGAGAAAGTGCTTTTATCTCATCTATAATTTTATCTTCCTGCTCCTCAGTTAAAAGTTCATTGTCCATAAGTTGGTAATAAAGCTTTTTTATATTTCTTTTTTTAAAATCTACGTCATTCATCTTTCATTTTCCTTTTATATGGTTGAGAGGTGTTCTAATGATAATATTATGCATATCATAAACATTTCCCCCGTGCTGTAGTTCTTGCATATGGTCTAGTTCATACCTTTTTCTCAAACCAAGTTGCTGATCCTCTATTGCATGCGGAGCTTTCCCCTGACTCATCAACTTACGATTTTTCGCGCTAAACCCCTGAATCAATGTAGGGTTTTTTGATACCTCTAACCAGAGGGCTTCTCTAAATTGATCAAAGGTTTTAAATTCACGGCCAGCAAGCTTATTGGCGACTTCCCATGGAACTTTAGCAGCATTTCCTTCTGATCCTCTAATCCAATTGGGGAAACTTGATGCTTTAGGGAGAGTGCCATCAAAGGACGCAACACCTGGTAAATACCTCCGACCACTGGGCGTTGTCATTGGCCCCGTTAAGAATTTTAATTGACTGCCCCCTAAATCAAGAACATCAAAAACAGGTGTGCTCTGCCTGATATCAAAAACAGGCACTTTTTTGAAAAATTGACTCAAACCTTTGGTGGCAATTCTTCCTCCCGCATGAACCATTTTTCCCACAGGCAAAACAAGAGCAGCTTCCCCTTTAGTTGTCGGAAGTTTGAAAAGATCAGCTGCGAAATCAATAGTAGAGAGAGTACAATCAATATTTAGACCTGAAAGAACCTCTGGTGAATACATCAGTCTTTTTTCTGCAGTCCAACGATGAATGTCGTCCATTCTTTCATTCCAAGGATTCATAACCCTAAGATACATTTCATTTTCAATGGGGCCTAGTAAATCACAGCCTAACTGCGTATAGGCAGCCTGCTTATCTTCATAGATTTTTAAACGATTCTGCCTACGTGAAATTTTCTCTTTAATTTGTGCTCGTTTTTCAGAGTCTGTTTCTAGGGCGAGAGCGTCTTGAAGCTCCTCAACTTCTACTGCCGTTTGAAAGTGAGTTTGCGTCTCATGTAGAGAAAAACTATTCTCAGTGACGGCATTGAGGGCAGTGCAGGCGGCGACATTGGGGTTTTGATCAAGGAAGGCTGCTGCCAGAGCAGATGTGACTTGAGTTAGAATTTCACCTTTCTTTTGTAGGGATTTTCGTAAAGTCGGATCATAGTCCTCTGAGGTTGTATCAAAACCTTCGGGATGGGTCTCCACGTAGGCTTCTCCAACCACTTCACCAACAACGCCACCAATGGCACCAGCCAAAGCTTCTCCATCGGAGATCGCCCCCATACCAGCCCCAATGATACCGTGGACCAATTTGTGGGTAAAATAATCAATTTGACTATCGACGTCTTTGTACTTTCCGCCCCACTCATGGGCAAAGAAACTGCCGGCAACAGTGGCCACCCCTGACCTTGCTGCTGAGATAATAGACTCTTGAAAATCTTGTCCCCCAATTGTGCTGTTCACAAGGGTTTCAGAACTGGCTCTGATCAATGCTTCTTGAACACGTTCACCGATATCAAAAGCTTTCGTTGACGTACTTACAGTGGTTTCAAGCAATGTGGACGTTTGTGTTACGCTCTGGTCAACAGTTTGCGTTGCAACAGACGTTGCGCTTTCCCCCACACTTTTGGCCGTACTTGTGGCCCCATTAATAAGCTCCCCTGCGCCCGCAACAAGACCGGCTGTGACCATACTTGTGGCTAGCGAGCGAAGCGCTTGGCTCGAGGTGATCTCTTTTACAACTTTGCTTAAATCTCCTTTATTAGAGATAAGACTAACGGCTGCTTGAGAAGCGAGAGACGCAAAACCAGCAGTAGCAATGGCCCCAAGAATTTTCCCCCCCATGGCTATAGCCATAGCGGGCCCAGCAGCACCAGCTGTAATACAAGACACAGCAATGGCAATCACTGCTGCAGCTGGCCCATCAAGACTTTCCACAACGGTTTCATCGTACTCGTGAAATTCAGCAACGGCTTGCTTGACCAGCTCTCCATCGAGAATTTCAAGCTTTTTTAAAAGCTCTAATTCTTTTCCCTGAATCATCTCGACAATGGTTTTAAGAGCCTTGATTTTAACAGGACCATCGCTGGTCGGCACAGAAAAAGTGAGGTGTTTTTCACTTTTTTGAACCATCTTATTCCACGTCGAACTGGTCATGGTGCTGGAAGAAGTTTTCTCGAAGCTCTCTCGGCCTAAGCGAATCATCACTTCACCAAGAGGCGCACTTAGGGTTGCCCCATGGCCTCCCGTGAACTGTGGCGCTGTTAAGCCTATATCTCCCTTACGGCTTTCAATGTTTGTTGGCGCTTTTCGAGCCTTAAATCCAGCACCACGTGAGGTCTGACGTTGCTCGCTTTCTTGGCGTTTTTTGGATTTAAACCCACTGGATTTTTTTCCAGTAAAGCTATGAGACATGTGGTCAACGGCATCGGTAATCTCGATATCACCGTCAGCCAGAATATCAATGAAGTCAGCCGTATATTGACCACCACAGAGTTCTTGAGAACCAACAGTCTCTTGTTTAATGCTTCCGCTTGAAGCGTGCCTTGAGACATGGTTATGGATATGCATCCATGTTTCTGTGCCTTTGTATTTTCCGCTTAATTGCTCTGTTCGTTGACTCACAAGAGTCGCTGGAATATCAAAGATACGCGCAAGGGCCAAAATATGAGTTGAGACCTCTGAGATCGTTTCAGCCCCTTGAAAAATAATGTCTTGTCCTGCAAAAATCTTGATAATATTACTGGCTTCCAAACGTGCCTGAGCGAGGATTTTATCTTGGAAGTTGCCATTACCATGGCTTTCGCGCTCCACAACAGAGCTCATGATGACATCTCCAAAGAAAGAAGCTAAGAAAATATCCTGAGATTTAATGTCAGCATGATTTAGAATCGTTCCTGTATTAAAGCCCATAAAGATATCAGCTTTAATATGCCCGCTAAAGGTGATAGGGCCAGCCTTGGGCAGTTCATCGTCTTCGGTAAGGCCGTTGCCTTCGCGGTAGGTGAGGGCCAAGCGATCGA
>DOCA01000042.1 GCA_003503995.1 Holosporales bacterium | reverse complement strand
GACGGAACAACTGGTTTCTAACTATTCATATTTTTTTTCTATACATTCAACTCCTTTCTTTTGTTAGAAACATTCCATTCAGCGACCTCGTGTCGCACTAACACTTTTTAAGCATTATCTAGGACAGCCCCTAAAACAAATCATGCGGCTGGCTATAATAAGTCTTTGGTTGCTGACCTTGTGTCCGGTTATGCATTAAGTTCAAAAGTTTCTGAACTTAAGCTTAAAAACAAGTAATTAAGAGATCAAAAATAAAATGTTAAGATAAAGCCTCCTTCATTTGGGGGCTTTTTTTATGGATTTCAGGGTAAAGAACAGCTGTTTTAAGGAGATTTTTAGGGATTTCTAACCCAAGAGCCGTTGCTGCTGTTGTGTTAATATAAAGTTGGTGGGTGCTGGGTGTTGTAATGGGAAGGTTTTCAATGCTTTCCCCCTCTAGGATTCTCTTTATGTATTCTCCTGTTTTTTGTCCAACGGTATAGTAACTATAGCTTATGCTGGCAAAAGCGCCTTCTTTTACGGATCCATTATCCGAGGTGAAAACAGGTGTTTTATGGACATAGCTTAGGCTTGCCAATTGGGGCATAGCTGAAATAACCGTATTATCTTGGGGTACATAAAGGGCTTGAACACCTTTTCCAACAAGTTTTCTAACAGCTAGCGCCAAGTCAACGGCTTTGGCCACAGGAGCCTCAATAATGCTAATTCCTTCTTTTTCTGCTTTTTCCTTCAAGGCTCTAATGACGCTAACGGAATTAGATTCGCCTGGGTTATAAAGAACACCAATTACTTTAAGATCAGGAAGAAGGGTCTTCATGAGGTCTATTTGAGCTTTTAAAGGGGGGTAATCAATCACGCCCGTTACACTTTTACTCGGTGTCTTGAGATCTTTAACCAGCCGAGAGGAAACAGGATCTGTTACAGCTGTAAAGACAATGGGAATATCTTTCCCTCGTGTTGCAGAAATAGCGCCTTGAGCTGTTGGCGTGCCAATGGTCACAAATACTGCTGGTTTTGGGTTATTGGCTGCAAGGTTTTGAGCAATTTGTGAACTTGTTGTGATATTTCCTTGGGCATTCTTATAAAGAATAGAGATGTTTTCGCCATCAACAAATCCGTAAGCTGTTAAGGCATCTAAAATGCCTTGGCGTGCGGCATCCAAGGAGGGATGTTCAACAATTTGGCTCATGGCAATAATGAAGTGTGGTTTTGTGGCGCTTTGAGACCTTTCTTGAGCTGTTGCTTGGTTTTGTGGCCATAAAACCATCAGTGTGGTTAAAGCGATTAAGCAGCGGAGACGCATGTTGTTTCTTTCTTGTTGGATAAGGTTTCTTTAAGATCATACAACACATTCAAGGCTTCTCGGGGTGTTAATTGATCAAGAGCAATGGTTTTTAGGTGTTCCTCAACAGGAGAAGGCGTACTTATGGAGGTGATTTTATCAAGAGGTACAGTTGTTTTTTGAGGAATTTCAAAAAGAGGAAGACTTGAGAGTTTCTTTTCGCTTTGAGCTTTTGTGCTCTCCAATGTTTTAAGCAAGCCCTCTGCTCGGTGAAGAACGGATTGGGGAACGCCGGCTAATTGAGCAACATAAAGACCATAGGATTTATCAGCACATCCTTTGATAACTTCGTGTAAAAATATGGCCTTATCATTCCATTCTCGGATTTTCATGGTATGGCAGGCAAGGTTTTGTAGCTTTTCTTCTAACTGGGTAAGTTCATGGTAGTGAGTGGCAAAAAGGGTGCGACATTTGGTGGTATTATGGAGATGCTCAATAACAGCCCAGGCAATGGATAGGCCATCATATGTTGACGTTCCCCGCCCCACTTCATCTAAAATAACAAAAGAATGTTCCGTTGCTTGATTTAAAATAGCCGCCGTTTCGACCATCTCAACCATAAAGGTTGAGCGACCTCGGGCTAAATCATCAGAGGCACCAACCCTTGAAAATAAACGATCTACCAAACCAATGTGGGCAGAGGTTGCTGGAACAAAAGCTCCCATTTGCGCTAGAATTGTAATAATAGCATTTTGTCGTAAATAGGTACTTTTACCAGCCATATTGGGACCTGTGAGGAGCCAGAGATTTTGAGTATCCCCAAGGGTGCAGGCATTGGGCACAAAGGCGTCTTCCTGCCCTTCTTTTAAGGCTTGCTCCACAACAGGATGGCGCCCACCTTGAATATCAAATTCAAGGGAGTCATCAATTTTAGGACGACAAAAATGCCCGTCAATGGCAAGGGTACTATGAGACAAGGTAACATCAAGCTCTGCTATGTTTTGTGCTGTGGTTGAGATGGCTTCTCCTTGGGTGATCACATCTTGTACAAGGTCTTCATAAAGGCGCAACTCAAGGTTAAGGGCTTTCTCACCAGCGCTTGAGAGTTGTTGCTCAAGCTCGCTGAGCTCAACAGTTGTATAGCGCATGGCGCTTGTCATGGTTTGACGATGAATAAAATCATAAGGCACTTTGTCAGCATGAAGGCTGGTGATTTCTATGTAATAACCCAATATATTATTGTGTTTAATCTTAAGAGAAGAGATATCATGGTCTTGGCGATATTTGTCTTGTAATTGCACAATGAGGGATCGCCCTTGGTCTCGAAGGGTTAGAATTTCATCTAATTCTTCAAGGTAGCCTTTTGCAATAAAACCTCCATCCCGCGCCAACATAGGCAGGTCTTCCCGCAAAGCCCGTGTGAGGCGGTCTACCAAAGAGGCATGATGACCAATGTTTTTTTCAATATCCATAAGGCCCTGAGGAAGAGATTCAACCAATGAATACTCGTGAGTAAGGCGCTTTTTTATCTGAAGGGCTTGCTCAAGACCAATTCGTAAAGCAAGCAAGTCACGGGGCCCCCCTCTTCCCACGCTTAAGCGCCCAAGGGACCGCTCAAGGTCTGGAAAAGAAGTTAAAAAAGATTGAAGGTCCTCTCTAAAAGAGGAGTGATGCACACAATAATCAATGCGATCAAGGCGCGTTGTAATGGTTTCCACATCCCTTAGAGGAGCCGAGAGATGACGAGAAAAAAGTCGTGCTCCGGCAGGGGTTTTTGTCTGGTCTATGGTGTGTAAAAGAGAGCCCTTATACTCACCGGACAAGGTCATCGTTAGTTCAAGATTACGCCGTGTTGAAGGGTCTATTTCGAGACCCGCTCCAGCTAGAAACCGCCTTGGAAGGGCAAGCCGTGGCATAGAACCCTTTTGAGTAAGCTGCACATAGTCAAGTAAAGTGCTGGCAGCTGTAATTTCATTGATTTTAAATTGCCCAAACCCATCAAGAGTTTTGACTTGATAGTGTTCTTGAAGGCGTTTGGAGGCATTTTGCTGATCAAAGCGACTATTGGGAAGAGGTGTTAAGGCTTTTTTATGATCTTGAAAAAGCTCAAACAAATCAGGGTGTTGCAATAGTCGTTCTGGCAAAACCATTTCACTAGGGTTAGCGGTCGCTATGAGGGTGGCCAATTGTGCTGCTTTGCAGGATTCAACATAAAAATCCCCCGTGGAAATATCAATGACAGCAAGGCTTAAAAAACCGTCGTCTTGCTTTTTCTCATCACAAATAAGAGCTAAGAAACTATTTTGGCGTGCATTTAAAAGGGTATCTTCCGTGAGAGTTCCAGGGGTGACAACGCGTACAACTTCGCGGTTTACAACTGATTTAGCCCCTCGTTTTTTTGCTTCTGAGGGGCTTTCTGTTTGTTCGCAAATGGCAACACGGAACCCTTGACGCACCAAGCGAGCAAGGTAATTCTCATAAGCATGAAAAGGAACGCCACACATGGGAATGTCGCCGCCGTCGGCCTTTCCACGTTTCGTTAAGGTAATATCTAAAGCCTTAGAGGCCTTGATGGCATCATCAAAAAAAAGCTCGTAAAAATCTCCCATGCGATAAAAAAGAAGGCAATCTTGGTGGTCTTCTTTTATACGGTGATATTGAACCATCATGGGGGTCATTTTATGGTACTCCAAAAAGATGAGAATAAACTGTTTTAGATATACCACAGGGATTTAAAGAAAAAAACACTCTCTTGCTAAGGCGGAAGAGCTGTTGTAACTTAAAGGAAAAATTGAAAAGATTTTCCAATGCTTTCCGAAACTTTTTTAGACTTTCTTGCAGACTGGTACTTAACTTTTAAGGCATTTCATATTATTTCAGTAATCTCTTGGATGGCTGGCCTTCTTTATTTGCCACGCCTTTTTATGTATCATTGTAATGCTGAAGTCGGATCAAAACAGAGCGAGACCTTTAAGGTCATGGAGTATCGTTTGATGAAAATTATTATGATGCC
>DOCA01000094.1 GCA_003503995.1 Holosporales bacterium | reverse complement strand
AATAAGGAAGAAGGTCTTGATAGACCCCAACAGGTGCATAAATGCGAACAGGAATATCGTAGTTTTGAGTAAGGACTTGGTCGTAAAGAGTTTGTCCCATGCCAAAAAGGCATTGAAATTCGAAGTCTTTGTTAGAGCCTGCTAACTCTAAAATCGCCGCAACGCTATGAGCATTATGGGTTGCGAATTGAGGGTAGAAAGCCTTTGTATTGCTTAAGAGTTTTTTGGCGCAAATAAGATAGGAAACGTCCGTTGTTTTTTTGCGTGTAAAAACGGGGTAGTCTTCAAGGCCAAGTTCTTGGGCATATTTAATTTCGCTGTCCCAATAGGCACCTTTGACAAGGCGTACTTTAAGGCGTCGTTCGGATTGTTTTGCAAGGTTGGCTAGGAAATCGAGAACTGTTGTTGCGCGTTTTTGATAAGCTTGTACAGCAATGCCCAGTCCGTTCCAGCCTCGAAGTTCAGGGTCAAGGGCAACACGTTCAATGATTTCTAGGGAGAGTTCAAGACGTTCAGACTCTTCGGCATCAACGGTGAGGTCAATATTTGTTGCTTGAGCTGCAAGGCAAAGGGCTTTAAGGGAATCGCTCAATTCTGTCAAAACACGTTCCCGTTTTTCAACTTCGTAACGGGGATGAAGAGCGGAGAGTTTAATGCTGATACTAGATTTGAGGGGATGAGAGGTCTCTTCCATTTTGCCAATGTCTTGGATTGCTTTTAAATAAGCTTGGAAATAACGGGTTGCATCTTTTTGTGTATGAGCGGCTTCTCCGAGCATGTCAAAGGAGTGACTATAACCCTTCGTGCGATTTTGAGTCGCGCGCTTTTGGCTACTTTTAATAGAAGTACCCATGACAAATTGGTTGGCCAAAAGAGAAACAAGATTTTTGGCTGTATAGGCAACAATGGGTTTTGAAACCGTATGCAAAGTCGATTTAAGGGGTTTGAAGAAACTGTTATCACTTTCTTCTAAAAATCCCGTGGCCCACGACAAAGCTTTTGCAACGGCTTTTTCACTAAAGCGGTCGGTTTCTGCAACAGCATCAGTAAAATCCACCCCTTGCATTTTGTCTTGGATGAGCTCATGGGCTGTGGCTTGATCTGGTACACGAATAAGAGATTCTGCCAATGCCATTAAAGCAAGACCTTCTTTGGAAGAGAGATCATATTTTGTCATCAAACGATCAACGATTGAGGCAGATTCGTGGGCCTTTCTAACTTTTTGGACCAACAAGCTGGCAGTTTTGTGAATCCTCTCTCTTTGCTGATCTGAGAAAGAAAGTTGTTTTAAAAGGTCTGTTACAACTTTTGATTCGGGTGAGCGGTAAAGGGTATTAATATCCACGATTTTGCAATCCTTAATAATATTGTGATCTTACATTTTCTCTGGCATTGAAAAAAGTTAAGAACACTTTATTTATTTTTATTCTGCTTCTTTTCTAACATTAAAGAGGCAATTATGGATAGAGATAATGCGAACCCGATAACAGATAAAGAGATAAAACTTGGAATGTGTATAACGTTATGGAAAATCATCTTCAAACCAATAAATCCAAGGATGAATCCAAGGCCATAGGAAAGGTATTCAAATTTCAAGGCCATATTTGCAATGACGAAATAGAGGGCTCGAAGACCAAGGATCGCAAAGATATTGGAGGTGAAAACAATGTAGGGGTCTTGGGTGATAGCAAAAATTGCAGGAATAGAATCGACCGCAAAAATGACATCGGAAAATTCAATGGTGATGAGGACAAGGAGGAGGGGTGTTCCGACTTTTTTCCCGTTCTCTAGGGTAAAGAATTTCTCGCCGTCTAACGACTTTGAGATAGAGAAACGCTTTTGGATCCACATAATAAAAGGATGGTGCGCAAAATCTTTTTCTTCAGTTTCTTTCTTCATAAATTGGTAGGCTGTATAAATAAGGAACACACCAAAAACGTAAAAAATCCAGCTAAATTTCTGAATTAAAATGGCACCAATGCCAATGAAAATACCACGTAGGACAACAGCCCCAATAATACCCCAGAGCAGAACACGGTGTTGATACTCGAGGGGAATTTTAAAGGCTTGGAAAATAGTAAGAAAAATGAAAACATTATCAATGCTCAAAGACTTTTCGACAAGATACCCCGTCAAGAAATCAATGCTAGCTTGCTCACCTTTGAGGTAAAAGATATAAATATTAAATAGAAGAGCAAGGGTAAACCATACGCCAGTCCAGGCTACGGCTTCTTTAATGGTCACCGCATGGGTTTTTCGATGAAAGACGCCTAAATCAAGGGCAATCATTCCCACTAAAAATATAAAAAATAAAATCCAATGAGTCATTTTAATGGCTTCCCTGTTTACTTTGAGTTTAACCCATAGGGTTTTGCCTGCCTATTCTTTTTTATAGATTTTAAAAGGAAAAATTTAAGGAAAGTGGCGGAGGAGATGGGATTCGAACCCACGATACAGGTATTACCCGTATAACGGTTTAGCAAACCGCCGCCTTCAGCCACTCGGCCACCCCTCCGCAGGGGATATTTTAGAAAAGCTGATTTATTGATATCCCTCTGAGGCTGTCTTGTCAATGGAAAGTTCTTGGAAAAGACTGAATAAAAAGCTTGTTCCTGTTCTTTTCACGAGATAAAAATTGACCTTATGATTTTCACATTTTATTTTCCTATGAGGCCTAACTTAGTACCTTGCCATTTGGTACATTGTGATCTGGTGCAATGAGCGAAATTGCTCCTTTTCCGTCGTCAAACCCCAAAAGCAAAAACTCTGACAAAAAAGGGCCAATTTGGCGTGCTCCTAAATTAACACAGCCCGCAACAGGTTTGCCAATAAGGCTCGTAATGTCATAGTGACGGGTGATTTGGGCAGATGTTTTTTTTACACCAAGCTCGCTTCCAAAATCAACCCATACCTTCAGTGCGGGTTTATGAGCCTCGGGAAAAGGCTCTGCTTTTATTACAGTTCCTTTGCGGATTTGGACTTTTAAAAAATCATCAAATGAAATAGTCATAAAAATTTCTCCTGAAAGCTATAACTAATTAACTATAGGAATCTCTGAAAAGGGCTTCTATAGAATTTATTCTATAATAACAAAAAAATGCTGCACTTTCAAAAAAGTGCAGCAGCAGAATAAAGATTTTTAAGTTAAAGATTTAACTTAAAAAAATAATTAGTCAATTAATTGAATATCAGTTGCGGAGTCACGACCTCTGTTGTTCGTGATTTCGTAGCTAACTTTTTGACCATCGTCAAGCTTACTGATGCCAGCAGATTCAAGTGCCGTAATATGAACAAAAACGTCTTGCTCTCCTTCGTCAGGAGAAATAAAGCCGTAACCTTTGTTGGCATTGAACCATTTAACTGTGCCTGTTGTCATTAGTGAATTCCTTAGTATATAATTATTAATTTCCCGATTTACATCAAGAAGGCTATAACGAGTACGCAAAAGACCTATTAAATAGGAAAATAACGAAACTCATATTAAGTTATATATCACCTATAATAAAAAAACAATGTAATATCTTCATTTTAAATATTATATTTTTATAAATAGGATTCACAATGAAAGAGCGCCATGAAAGAAAATCTTAATAAACAGCGTTGTTTTGGCAACAAAGAGGGACAAGATTTCTATGCCCACTATCATGATCATGAGTGGGGAATTCCTGCGCATGATGACCAAAAACTCTTTGAGTTCTTGATTCTTGAAGGCGCTCAGGCTGGCTTAAACTGGGAAACTATCTTGAAAAAACGCTCGGGTTATCAAAAGGCTTTTTGCAATTTCGACCCTCAAAAAGTTGCTACCATGGGCGATGAAGACTTAGAGACCTTGCGCCATGATCCTGAGATTATTCGCAACCGACTTAAGATTCAAAGTGCTCGTAAAAATGCTCGTGTTTTTTTAGATATACAAAAAGAGTTTGGGTCTTTTGATCGTTATCTTTGGGCTTTTGTTAATAATAAGCAAGTTCGTAATCATTGGGAAAGCTTTAAAGATGTGCCTACAGAAACTCCAGAGAGCATTGCCTTGTCGAAGGATCTTAAGAAGCGAGGAATGAGCTTTGTTGGTCCTACCATTATGTATGCTTATATGCAGGCCGTTGGTCTCGTAGATGATCATCTTACGACCTGTCCTTGCTATAAAAGTCGTTGAAACAGTCTGTTTTGCGGAGTCAGTTTAGAGGAGACTGTATTTTATAAAAAAGCTGCGTTACACTAACTCTATAGTAAAGTTTAGAAATAAGTCTTGCAGGTTATAATGTCTGAAGCAGAGAACGTAAAATTCTTGAAGCGATATAATAAGACGATTATGCCTCGTTTAGAAGAGCTTATAGAGCCTTTAAAAATATTAGGGATTGACCATTTTGATTATGTGAAAATCCTTGATGACAAGAAATGTTTTCGGATTGGAAACCACCCTGAGCTTAATGAAAAGTTTTACGAGCTTAAGCTATTTGATAAGTTCAATTTAGCAAGATGGCCAGAGGCGACCGATGAAAAAATCATCCCTTATTATCGACTTTGGAGTGTCGACGGTGCTTCTTATTCCGATAAAATCAGACGAGAACTCGGCATGGGGCACGGTATTTGTCTCTATCGAACCACAAAACACCATAAAGAAGGATGGGCTTTTTGTGGGTCAAAGGAACGGGAAGATCTCCCGAATTTTTATATCAACAATACTGATTTATTATTAAAATTCATTGTCTATTTCAAGAGCATGGCAGAAGATATCATCGACGTTTCAGATGAAAGAAAATTAATTGATATCACTTTTTCTGAACAAACAGCATATCCTAAGGCTGATTTTCATGAGATAAGTACGGCTTTTAAGAAGGCCCTTGAGAAAAGCCGATATTGTTTGGAATCCCCAAAAGGTCAATTTTGGTTAACAGCCCGAGAAATCGATTGCCTAAGATTAAAAAATCAAGGATTATCTGCAAAAATGATTGCCCGTGAACTGGACATTTCCCACCGCACCGTGGAGAGTTTTTTGGACAACGTTAAATCAAAATCCCCCCTTTCTAGTTTGAACGAAACAATCAAAATATGTCGTCAACAAGGCTTGCTGTAGGGCTTTCAAGGGAGAAGGAAAAGCTGTGCTCTCCCGCTGGTTTTAAACCTGCCCTTATATCTCTATTTTATCAAGGGCTTGTTGCGCTTTTTCATAGCCCTGTTCAGAGGATTTTCGGAGTAGTCTTGTGACCTCTTCTTTATTGGCTTGAGGAGCATCTTCGTGCAAAATAAAACCTAAATCATATTGTGCTCTCGCATCTCCCTGTTTAGCAGTGTTTCGGAACAGTTTTATGATTTCTTCTTTATGTTCTTCAAAATCTTTTTTCCACAAAAGAACGGCTATAGCCATTTGAGCTCTTAACATTTTCCTATCAACATAATCATTCAATGAGACCAGCGATAATATTTTCATCTTATTTTTCTTCAGATCAGAATTTTCCTGGGATGCTAAAAGGTTTCGCTTGTCGTTAATAAGACGTTGAAGAATAGACCGCTGTTTAGAGAGTAACAGGCTGTTTTTAGAAATTGTTTCTTCTTCTTGATTCTCTTTTGTTTTCTTTGTGGAGTGAGCTGTTTTTTTGTTTGGAAGTTCAGGGCTTCTTTCTCTCTTTCTAGGTGTTCGGTGTGTGTGCGCCTCTTTTGAAGAAAGAAAGTCATCAAGGTCTTCAAAATCTTTTTTATGGCTTCTTAATGAAGGTGATGTATAAAAAATAAAAATTGCTGACATAAAAAAAGTAAGAGTATTCATAATAAAATCCAATATATTAATTTTTATAGTCATTCTAAAAAGGTTCTACTCTAGGAAAGAGCGATCGACGACTATGGTATTAATACCTATAGATTTCCGTCGTTTCTTTCTACCCGTAAGAGTACCTAGGTGATACAAAAAGAAAGTGATAAGAATGCATAAAGAAGGTATGGCGTTGCTTTGAATCAAAGACCAAGGCCTTTACCTTTTGGTAACAATGAGGTATTTATAATCAAGTTATGTGCACCCTTAGCTCAGCTGGATAGAGCGTCGGCCTTCTAAGCCGCAGGTCGCAGGTTCGAATCCTGCAGGGTGCACCA
>DOCA01000147.1 GCA_003503995.1 Holosporales bacterium | reverse complement strand
CATATTACAGCGCCTCATCCCGAAGGAAAAGGGGCGTACCGCGCTATGGAAATGGCTTTGAACAGAGGGGGTGTTAGTCCTGAGGAAGTGGGCTATGTTAATGCCCATGGAACCTCAACGCCTCTTGGTGATGAGATTGAGCTTGCTTCAATGGGTCGTTTGTTTGGGAATAATGTTTCTATTTCTTCAACAAAATCTTCCATTGGTCACTTGTTGGGTGCTGCTGGTGGTATTGAGGCCATTTTCACTATTAAAGCTCTCTCTGAGGGTATTTTACCTCCAACGATCAATTTAGAGAATCCTTCAGAGTCATGCCGTGATTTTGATTTGGTTCCTTTGGTTGCTAAGGAAAAGAAACTTCAATATGCGCTTTCCAACTCCTTTGGTTTTGGTGGCACCAATGCTTCTCTTTTGTTAAAAGCCTTTAAATAAAACCATAAAATAGCTAGGGGAAAGAAGATTAATGAAAAAGGCTTTTTCCCTTTTAGCTGTTTTAGTTTTTGTTCTTTCCCTAGGTTTTTTCTATAAGATTTTTGTGCAAGATTATGAACAAGAAAAAAACTACCCTTCATCCCTAACCATCATTATTCCTCCTAAAACATCAGCTAAAGCCATTGGAAACCTCTTGGAAAAAGAAGGGATTATTTCCTCTCAGGAGATTTTTTATTGGTCTTTGAGGCTTCGAGCCTTAGGTAATCAGTTGCGCTCGGGAGAATATCATTTTCCAGAGCGCCGTAGTCTTAAATCTGTCATTGAGAAGCTTCGCCGAGGAGATGTTGTTTATCATCGACTAACCCTTGCTGAAGGGCTAACAAGCCGAGAGATTATACTTCTTGTACAGAGGGAAGAGAAACTTCAAGGGGATGTAGCTAACACAATTCTTGAAGGCTCTTTGTTGCCTGAAACGTATACTTTTTTCAGAGGAGAAAGCCGCCAAAACATTGTTTCTCAAATGAAAAAATCCATGGAGAAAACCTTGTCTGATTTATGGGAGCGTTATCAAAGCAAAACATCTTTAAAAACCAAAGAGGAAGTTCTAATCCTTGCAAGTATTGTTGAGAAAGAAACAGCTCTTGAAAAAGAGCGCCCTCATATTGCAGCTGTTTTTTTAAATCGCTTGAAGAAAGGGATGCCCCTTCAAACGGACCCAACGGTTATTTATGCTTTTGAGGTCTTAGAGCAAAAGCCCTTTGAACGTACCTTAACACGAGACGATTTAAAGGTGAGTTCTCCTTATAATACGTATCTAATTCAGGGTCTTCCACCAGGACCTATTTGTCACCCGGGAAAAGCTTCTTTGGAAGCTGTTTTGAATCCCCTTGAGAGTGATGATTTATTTTTTGTGGCCGATGGAACAGGGGGCCATGTTTTTTCAAAGACTTATAAAGAACATGCTCAAAATCATAACCAGTGGCGGAAAATAAAGAAAAAGAAGAATATGGTCACGCCAAAATAATCCTAGATGTCGTCATTCGTTCCTATAGGCATAGTCGTCGATCTCCTTTCTCTAGACTGGGATCTTTTTGGAGTGATGATAGTAGAGCTTATTGACAGAATATGGTGTATGTGTTTTTCTAAACTATAGATATTAGGGAATGATTATGTTAAAAAATATCTATTTTTTCACTTCTTTTTTTATCTTCACTTTATCTAATTCATATGGATCATTCAGAGACTTTTCTGATTTAACAGCAGAAGAGGCGCGGATTGTGTATAATATTGTCCCTCCCAGTTTGTTAACAATAGATGGACAACTCTGCGGTCCTCCATCTTTGAATCAGATTTATAGATCTCAGGCGGAAAAAGCTATAGTGAGCTACCGTGCAGAACTGAAGCAGCGTGAAGAATTGAAACAGCGCGCAGAGCGTGAAAGAATTGCTCAACACCAAAGGCTACGGGAATTTGGATTTCTTTTAGCTGATACCCCTCTTGAGGATTGGGGCGTAACGATCCCTCACCCTGCACTCGTTATAGAAAACCCTGCAACAGTCTCTTTTGACGATAAAAAAGTCAAGCCTCAGCTTTGGCGGGATGACGCACGTGCTAAAAGTATGCTCACGCCAGGACATCGCCTTCCTCCTTTCTCACCCGAAACTGCTTCGCTTAGCTCTTCTATAGAGCTTCCTATGGGGAGCTTCATATTATCTCCTTCTTCTTCTTTATCTTTGCCGATACTGGTTACTGATGACTTAAGCCCCAATAGTCGGAAAAGAAATAGGGAGCTAGTTGTGCAAAAGCCTCAGAAAAAGCAGAAAGAGCCTTCAGCAGATGTGAACTTTAAAATAGGGGAGAAGCGCACAAAACTTACTTAGAAACGTTGCTGAGGGAAGCTCATAAAGCAGGTAGATATATCTCTCAATCCGAAATTCATAGACGGTTTCAAAAAGAATTTTCAGAGTTCTCGTCGAGTACTTTACGGCCTTATATTCTTGTCGCTAAATATTCTTTAGGAGTATTAGATGTTGTGCGTGTGTCTAAAAAACGCATGTTTTCTAGAGAAGTTGAGGGCTTTATTTATAATTTTGTACAAACAGGCTTACTAAATGGTGTGCGTTATAAGGCAAAAGAAATGCTTGAAATTCTTTCTAAAAAGTACCCTGAAAATGGCTTTAAAACGGAGAAAAACTTGCAGTTTTATATGGGAGCAATGAGGCGTGGACTGATTCGCCAGCTTAATAGGCAATCTGGGAGGGATTTCTAGGAAATATTGCTTTTAAAGTGACTTTAGAATTGACCTTTGACCCCAAATGCTTTTACTCTCACCTTAAGTAATATAAATAAGAAAGTACCCCGATGAATTGGATTCGCAACTTCGTTAAGCCAAAGCTCAAAGCCCTTGTGAGTAAGGATGTTCCTGAAAAATTATGGGATAAGTGCCCTGCATGTGAGCAAATGATTTTTCACAGGGAATTGTCCGATGCAGATTACGTATGCCCTCAATGTGACTACCATATGCGCATTGGTCCCGTAAAACGCCTCGATCTTTTGTTTGATGAGGCAGCCTTTGAGCGCATTCCTTTGCCAGCTGTTGTTCATGACCCCCTTAAATTTAAAGATATTAAGCGTTATGCAGATCGTAAAAAAGATGCTCAGGCAAAAACAAAAGAAGAAGATGCTCTTGTTATCGGTTTTGGAAGCATTGGTGGAAAGCCAGCGGTTTGCGCGGCTTTTAATTTTCAATTTATGGGGGGCTCTATGGGACTTTCCGTCGGAGAAGGCCTTGTAAAGGCTGCAGATTATGCTCGAGAACAAGGAGCAGCGCTGATTGTTGTGCCAGCTTCTGGGGGGGCTCGTATGCAGGAAGGAATTCTATCCTTGATGCAAATGGCAAGGTCTACGGCTGCTATTTCAAAGCTTAAAGAAAGACAACTGCCTTATATCGTTTTGCTAACAGATCCGACAACGGGTGGTGTCACAGCCTCTTTTGCCATGTTAGGTGATATTCATATTGCTGAGCCTAAAGCGATGATTGGTTTTGCTGGACGACGTGTCATTGAACAAACCATTAAACAAAAATTACCCAGCGATTTTCAGACCGCAGAGTATCTTTTGGACCATGGAATGCTTGATCAGGTTGTGCATCGAAAGGATCTTAATAAGACTTTGGGTAACATACTCTCTTTATTAGGCAAGAGTTGAAGATATCCAAATAATCGCAATTGCGTCGATTAAAAGAAGGGGAATGATGTATTTGATTGCTTTCATTTTCATAGCCCCCATAAAAAGAATGAGTCCTAGCAGAATCGGGGCAAGCACCACAAGGATGAGGAGGGTGTAACGCGACTCTCCGAAATCAATGCCAGCTTGCGCAAGAACTTCGTCTCCATGGATGTAGATAAAGAAAGCTAGAATGAATAAAAACAAGGCCGCTATTATTTTTAGTAATTTCATCATTGGCTTTTTTGCCTCCTAAGTCTATATTTGTTAGATGATAGTTTCTAAAAGCATAACACCTATGGTAAATTTTCAGAAAAACAAAATTGAGCGTCGAGGTTTAATGTTTGTTTTATCTTCTCCCTCTGGTGCCGGAAAAACGACGATTTCTCGCCGTCTTTTAAAGACTGATTCAAATTTAAAAATTTCTATT
>DOCA01000117.1 GCA_003503995.1 Holosporales bacterium | reverse complement strand
TCCCCTGCTTTGAAGATTTGACCAGTTTCTTGACAAGCCTCACTGGCAAGATAAAGAAACACATCGGTCATCTCTTCTGGGGAGGGAATTTGAGTAATATCAACTCCAGGCATTGCCTTTTTAAACATATCTGTTGCCATAACACCAGGGTCTACAAGGTTAACCCTTAGAGGTGTTTTTTCCATTTCTGCCGCATAAGTTTTAACAAGCATTTCAAGAGCTGCCTTTGAGGCTGCATATGGTCCCCAAAATGGGTTAACACTTTGTGAGGCACCAGACGTAACAAAAATAGAACGAGGTGTTTGAGAATTTCGCAATAAACATTCAAGTCCAGCCATTAAATGCCAGTTGGCTGTTACATTAACGTCCATGATTTGTTGAAAGGTCTTTGGTGAAAAGTGAGTTACAGGAGAAAGGTTTCCAAGAAGAGCAGCGTTTCCAATTAACACATCGACGCGCCCATATTTGTCTCCAAGAGCTTGGGGAAGGTTTTCAAGGCGATCTACTTTGTTTAAATCCAAGGGAACAAGTGTCGTATCGACGCCATACTGCTCTAATTCTGAATCAAGGCGCTCTAATCCATCCACTCGTTTTGCCATGAGAACAAGGGTTGCGCCCTCGCTAGCAAAGCGATGAGAAAGGGCGGCACCCAGCCCTCGGGTTGCTCCTGTGATTAAAACAATTTTATTTGTGAATTTTCCCATTTGAGAAGACCTCTTTTGTGTACTAGACTAGAAGCTAGTTATTTATCAACTTACAGTGTGGTTACAATGGGAAGTCTACAAAATTACGCGCCAGGATTGAAGTCTAAAACAGTTTTTATGACCTTTTTAATTTTAATCCCTCCCTTAGCTCTTGGAGCCTTAAGTACGCTCTACCTTTTTTTTCCTAAATATCTTGCCCTTCTTTATCAAGCCTTCCCCGCGTCCCTAATAGCACCAACGCTTTTTGCTACCAGTCTTGTTTCTCTTGTGCCAGTCCTGAGAATGTTACGCAATTATCGTAAGGGTCTCTTAAGTTATCGTCATTTGGAATCCAGCACTATTCCAGCACTTGTTACTGATAAAAAAGGGACAATTTTATTTGCAAACCCTGAATTCCGAAAACTTTTTCCCGATGCAAGAGCCCATATTGAGGACCTTATTCCCTATTTGTATACCCCAAACATCCGAGAGTCTTTTCAAAATTTCTTAAAGGACATACAAAGTAATTTTCAACAAGAATTAGATGTCGACAAATCTTCCTTTACGTTCTCTCTAGAATCTGGGGAGCCTCATTGTTATCGTTTTTCTTGCTCTCCCCATAAAAAGCATCTTTTTTGGACTTTAACAGGTGAAGATGTAAATAGTCGAACTTCTTTTTTTCAAGAAACACCCTTTCAGCGTGCTCTTGATGCAACCTACCTTTTTAACAACACACCTTCTGGAAATGTTGTTCTTGATCATGAAGGAAAAATTCAAGGCATAAATGAAACCTTTAAAAAGAATTTTCTAAAGGATAACAAAGCAAATGTTGGATCACTTTTCTTGAGTCTCTTAGCACCTTCTTGTATGAAAGATCTTTCAAATGATATTGTTTCGGTTCTCAAAACAAAGAAAAGTGGCGGAGCTCTTGAACTTGAATTTTCATGGGGGGATAATGTAATTGCTTATGTTACGCCTCTTAATTTCAATGATATGGCAGAGGATTATAAAGGGTATTATCTACAAATTTTTGATAATAGCGAACAACGCAATATTCAACTGCGCCTGACTCACTCTCAAAAGCTCCAAGCCCTTGGGCAGCTCGCAGGCGGCATTGCCCATGACTTTAATAATCTCCTAACAGCTATGATTGGTTTTTGTGACCTCCTTTTGATGCGTTTATCACCAGGCGATCAATCTTTTACGGACATCATGCAAATCAAACAAAACGCTAACCGTGCAACAAATCTTGTGCGGCAATTGCTAGCTTTTTCCCGCCAGCAAACTCTTCAGCCAACAGTTTTAGATGTTTCAGAAGTTCTATCAGATCTCTCTATTTTGTTGCAACGCCTTATTGGTTCTCGTATTGAGCTCAAAATTGTTCATGATCGCGCAGTTGATTTTATAAAAGTAGATTGCTCCCAATTTGAACAAGTGATTGTAAATCTTGCGGTAAATGCAAAAGATGCCATTATTGGTGAAGGCACTGTGCGTATTATTACCAAATTGCAAAAATTTGATACACCAACAACTGTTGATCACGAAACGCTTCCCGCAGGAAATTATATTCAAATTGAAGTAATTGACGACGGCCAAGGCATCAGCCGCAAAAATCTTGAGCGTGTTTTTGACCCCTTCTTTTCTACAAAAGATGTTGGAGAGGGCACAGGTCTTGGTCTTTCAACGGTTTATGGAACGGTTAAACAAACAGGGGGACATATTTCTGTCGACTCTACCGTTGGTGTTGGAACCAAATTCACAATTCTTTTGCCTCAATATGCGGGTGCAACACAAAAGGCTGCTGGGAAAAAAACAGCTCCTCAAAATATTGATCACCCTCCTTCTCCTTTCAGAGATCTTACGGGGCAAGGTCATATTCTTATTGCAGAAGATGAAGATGCAGTTCGTTTATTTGCTGCACGAGCACTTACTGATAAAGGTTATAAAGTTGATCAAGCCCAAAATGGTGTTGAAGCTTTAAATATCTTGAAAGCGATGCATAAAGCTGGAGAAAAAGCCCCTGATCTTCTTATTACTGATGTTGTTATGCCTAAGGCTGATGGACCAACTCTTGTGAAGGAAGCTCAAAAATTCTATCCTGAAATGAGAGTCATGTATATTTCTGGTTATGCGGAAGACGCCTTTAGAGATATGGTGCGTCTAGAAGAAAAAATTCGTTTTCTAGCCAAGCCTTTTAGTCTTAAGGTTCTGGCAGCGCGGGTGAAGGAAACCTTAGAAGCTCCTCTTGAAAAACCTATTGCCGCCCCTCTTCACAAGGAGGATAATACTGTCGATCTTGTAAAATATAAGTATAATGACGAAAATCTTGATCATACCAGTTTTCAAGAACCTGAATCCAAAGACACCTATATTTCTAAAGAAAGCCCTATAGCTAATAAATCAGGAAAAAAAACATCTGTACCTTAAAAACTTAAGTGGAAACCTACTGTTAAATCATGTATTATGATTGTTAAAGGATTTAGTAACATGAAATTTTCTGTCGTATTTTCCACACTTATTCTCTTCTTAGCAAGCAATGCTGAAGCTCGCTTAGTAAGTCACTCAAATGATGATACCCCTCCTCTAAAGCTTAGAAACCGCACCTCTACATCTCCTAATGTGGCAAAAGTTTCCTCAGAAAAAGATCGCTCCCACGCCGGACGAGGCCATGTTAGACAAGGGAGAGCTAAATCTGCTGGTCGAAAAGGTTACAATCAAGGTCAAGCTGTTAGCACGGCTTATGATAAAGCTGATTTTACCATTTCAATAGACATTGATGGAGGAGACCAAGAAGAAGATATGGCTGAAAACTCTTTTACAGGCGGAGATGACGGCGTTTCTAATGGAAATGATAAAATGACAAGTCAATCAACCTATTCAACACCGGCCTCTCTAACAGGTGCGAAGCCTATTTCTACCTCTGCCTTGAATCGTGCAAAAGCGGCTGATGCTCTTAAAAAGAAACTTAAAGCTGAAAACAAAAAGAAACTCCAGCTTCAAGATGTTTCTGGAGAAAGCTCAAAAGGCGATCCACGACAAGAAATTATCAATAAACTTGTTGAAGCCTCTCAGGATATTGAAAAATAATTTCCGTCAATTAAAAACTTAATTTTGCCTCTCTTATGTTTATACTACAGTCTTTCTAAAAAGGTTCCAGTCTAGGAACCACCATAATTTTTTCTCTCATTATATGTATTTAAAACTATTAATTAACCAAATATTAAATAAGTCTAACTATAGTTAAATCATGGAGAATTATTATGAGTTATTGTTTATTAAAGGCGTTATATTTGAATTTTGTCCTTCTTTTAGGTAGTCTAATGGCTGTTATACCTGCTCAAGCAAAGGATGTGATGGTGCATGTTTCTAATTGTACGAAGCTTAATTTATCCATTACTCTATATAGATGTGATACAGCTTCCTGTGAGTCGCCAGAAGGCACCTTACACGGAAGAACATCTAATGATTTTGATGTAAAAGCTGATTTCCTTCGTGCTTTTACTTTTAAATAAAAGAAGGGTCTGACTACGAACTTTTAGCAATTAACCGCTCAAAAACAATAAAATGTCCCAAAATAACTAATGAAGAGAAAAATGTATACTACAATATTACTGAAAAAAGGCAAATTAAGAAGGGCCTTAAGAAGCTTATTGTTTGTAAACTTAAAAAATAAATTTTGTTTTGAGAGTCTGTATAAAATTTTAAGCATTACCAATACCTTGTTAAAAACTGTTTAAAATATGAGGTGTTTTTAACGGAAAATCCATATTTTCCAAGCATAATGATCTGAGAATATAATAAGAGATCTGACATATAATAACAAAAAAGGAGGGGTACAAAATGTCCTCAAAAAAGAAAATAAATTTACAAGACACCTTCCTAAACACGGTGAGAAAAGATAAGGCGGCAGTCACTCTTTTTCTTGTGAATGGCGTTAAACTCCAAGGTGTCGTTACTTGGTTTGATAAATTTTCGGTCCTTTTAAGGCGAGATACTCACGCGCAACTAGTTTACAAACACGCAATTTCGACTATTATGCCTATTAACCCTGTTCAGCTTTATGAACAAGAAAATACGCTGGATGACGATGACGGCGATGATGATGATTAAAAATTGAGGCCTATTTATGAGGTATCTCAATGTTGAGGTACCCTTAAGAATATGCGTGAAAAAATCCACAATCAACGCCCTGAACCGACTAAAACTTACGTTTTATATCCCCAAATCAGAGAACATATTAATAGAGCTATTGATCCCGAGGCACGACTCGAAGAAGCCTGTGGCTTGGCTCTTGCCATTCACATTGATCTTGTGGACTCTAAATGGATTAAACTCCGCGAAATTCGCCCTGCCACTTTTATAGGAGGGGGTTTGATTGAAGAGCTTGGGCCTGTTTTTGCAGAAAAAGGCATTGAGCTTGTGATTGTGGATGCGAACTTAAGCCCTATTCAACAAAGAAATCTTGAAGAAAAATGGAATATTAAGGTCATTGACCGAACAGGTTTAATTCTTGAAATCTTTGGAGAAAGAGCTTCAACAGCAGAAGGGCGCTTGCAAGTGGAATTAGCGGCCCTCCAGTACCAAAAAAGCCGTTTAGTTCGCTCATGGACTCACCTTGAGCGCCAACGGGGTGGCACCTCGACCACAGGAGGTCCTGGTGAAAGCCAGCTTGAAATTGATAAGCGCCTTATTGGTGAACGTATTACTCGTATCGAAAAAGACTTAGAAAAAGTAAAGCAACGTCGCGCTCTTCATCGGAAAAGTCGCCAAAAAGTCCCCTACCCCATTGTGGCTTTGGTGGGATATACCAATGCTGGTAAATCAACTCTGTTTAACAGTCTGACCAAAGCAGGTGTAATGGCAGAAGATATGCTTTTTGCAACCCTTGACCCTACCATGCGCCTTTACAAACTCCCCTCAGGACGAGAGGTTATTCTTTCTGACACCGTTGGATTTATCTCGGATCTTCCAACACAATTGGTCGCGGCCTTTCGCGCAACCTTAGAGGAAGTTCTCGAAGCAGATTTAATTCTTCATGTCCGTGATAGCCATAGCAAAAATACTAATGCACAAGCCTATGATGTTTATCACGTTTTGCAAGATCTAGGACTTGATCCAACAGCAGATAATACCTTAGAAATTTTTAATAAAGCTGATCTCCTAACAACCGATGCTCGCGAAACCCTAGAAGAAACGCGCTTGAATAAGGAAGGAACACTTCTTTTTATTTCAGCTCTTGAAAAAGAAGGTCTTGAAAGCGTAAATGCTGAAATTGATAGCTATTTTGATCATTTTACTACAACCCGCACCTTCAATCTCCCTGCTAGTGATGGTAAGGCTTTAGCATGGCTTCATGCCCATGGAAACGTTCAATCCATTGAAGAAAATGAAGCGCTTTTATCGGTTACGGTAAAACTTGGGCACCGAGAATTCTCTCAGTTTTCCCAGCGGTTTCTATAGCTTTTTCACGATTCTTTTTAAAATGATATCTTGTAAAACAAGGGTATTTCAGTATGATACACACCATGTGCGCCCGTAGCTCAGCTGGATAGAGCGTTGCCCTCCGGAGGCAAAGGTCAGAGGTTCGAATCCCTTCGGGCGCACCACTTTTTGCGTAAAGTATTTTGTTTGTCGTCATGTTACACTTAGTAAGGAATAATTCCTTAAAAGGTAAGGCAAATGCACTTTCAAAATGCAAAAATCGGAAAAAATCAATTCTGGCGATACTTACTAACGATATTTATAAGCTTTATCTGTCTTCTTGTCTTTCAAGTTCTTTTTGCACTCCCCCTCATTGTTCAAAAACAAAATTTAGGGATTGATAATGTAACATTCCAAATCATGTTCAAGAGCTTCGACTTTTCCCTTCTTCAACTCAGTAAGACTTATATTCTTACCATGCTCTTAACGCCTTTGGCTCTTTTCTTCTTTGTCTTTGCTTTCTTGCTCAAGCTTATCCATAAAAAGCCTCTCTTAAAGGTGATGACAGGCCGTGATCGTTTTCATTGGCGACGCGTTTTTATTGGGTTTGTGACTACTGTCTTATTACTCTCCATTTTAAATTTTGTATTCCTGCCGCACGATATTTTTACTTATCAATTTGACCTAGACCTTTTTATTCCTCTCTTTTTTGTTGCTATTATAGTGATCCCTCTTCAATCGACATTAGAAGAAGTTTTTATGAGGGGATACTTACTTCAGGCTTTTGGATTACTTTTTAAAAACAAAATGGTTTCTATGGTTCTTATTATCATTCTTTTTACGACTTTACATTTTGGCAACCCAGAATTAAATGATCACTTTTCTAATTTTGCTATTCAATATCTTTTGATCAGTAGTGTTTTAGGGCTGATTGCTGTCTTTGATGATGGATTAGAAATTCCCATTGGTATCCATACTGCTAACAACTTATTTCTCGCTTTGTTTATCAGCGTAAAAGGCGGAACATTTACAACAGATTCTGTTTTTCAAACCACCTTAGAAGAGATAGTTTTGCATGATAATTTATGGTTATCGGCTCTTTCAAGCACTATCCTTGTTGCTCTCTTTTTCTATATCTACAAATGGAAATTCTCGACTTTATTTTCAAAGCCTAAAGGTAAAGCTGTGCTGAAATAAAAAAAAGAGTATGGCCACAACCGGCCTCACTCTCTCATATTCAAAAACTTTCTGCTAAGAGGCGCTTTATGCTCCTAGTGCAATACCAAAACATTTATCCATTCCCTTCCAATAGAGAGATCTACAAAATACGTGCCCTCTTCCCATCATTCTTTTAAAGGCTCCCTTAGAAGAATGATCCTTGCGTTGTTTTTGGGCCTCGCTTGCAACCTTTAAAAGAGACTTTAATTTTTCATCTAATTTTGTATGAACCTCAGAAAGTGATTTTTTAGAAGATATAACTGTCCGCGCTGCTGCTGCAATCTCATTCATATTGATCTCCTGACTCCACTCTTGGTTTCTCTTCTCAACAACTTTAAAAGTAGCATTGCTCATAAAAATTTTTCCCAATAAAACTTCTGAAAAGATATATCCAAAGGCTTCAATTTCCTATGTTGATCTTGACGTATAGGCTCTAGCGCTAGCATATGAGTGACATAGGCCTTTTTATGAGAAAGGCATGCAGTCGTATACTCAATTTGAGTAGAATATTGTTTTAAAGTGACGAGAACTTTAAGTTTAAGATCTTCATCTAAACCTAAATTTTTAACTTTTTTATATAAAGCTGCCTCTTTAGCTCTGTGGTTATCCTCTACATCCTTTTCAAATTTTTGCCCTAAAACAGCCGCTCTGAAGTCCTGGTAAGATCCCGTTCTTGGAACAGTAGGGGATAAAGAGCGTGCTTCCTCGAGAACAGCAGTATCTTCTTGGTTTACCTGAGTATGGCCTTTTTTTAACTCTGCAAAGCTTTTTTCTATATATTTTAGAATTCTTGGGCTTGTTCTCTTCTCAGGTTCTTGATTTAAAGGATTATCCGCAAAAGATAAAGTTGAAATTATAGTTGTCAAAAAAACAGAAAAAAATATTATATTTATTAATCATATCACACGCCCAATTAATTTATATTGAAAAAAATATTTATATTATTAAAAAAAATAATGTCAATATTTTTCTTAAACAGCACAAGACTGGGCTATTGTTTTGCAGAATTTTCTATAATTCTTCAAGAATAGAGCGAATGTAATGAAAGGTTTGTTCAGAATTTTGTGTTGCATCTATAAGGCAGCAGCGATGAGGATTATTGGCTTGAAGTTTTAAAAACCCCTGACGTATGCGGTTGTGAAAATCAAGGCCTTTTGACTCAAAACGATCCTCTTGCGTTGCCTTTTTACGATCGGATGACGTACTACGCTTCTGCACTCTTGCCAAGCCGATTTTAGGATCAATATCAAAAACAAAAGTCAAATCGGGCTCAAAATCAGGTCCGGCAATTTCTTTATAAACATGATCCATAAAGGACAAATCTAGAGCTCGATCACTCTTAGGGGATAAGCCTTGATAGACATAAGAAGAATCGTAAAATCGATCGCATAAAACCCAACTTCCTTGAGCAAGAGCCGGCTTAATGATTTTTTCAAGGTGATCCCGTCGTGCTGCACTAAAAAGTAGATATTCCGTCAAAGGATCCATCGCATCGGCTTTTCCCGTTACAAGAAGAGTGCG
>DOCA01000069.1 GCA_003503995.1 Holosporales bacterium | reverse complement strand
GATACTCAAACTGGAGTGCTGACTTTAATATTCAGAATTGCCGACGATGACGGTCTGTTGCTTTTGGATATAAAAGACCTACGCTCTATTTTACAATATGCGGGTGAAAATGCAGCTTCGTTCACAACAGAATACGGAAGAATTTCCAGAGCAAGCATTGGAGCGATTCAAAGAAAATTACTAAGCCTCGAAGATCAAGGTGGGGATATATTTTTTGGTGAGCCCGCACTTAATCTTGATGACTTTTTGCAAACAGATGAAAATGGAAATGGGATAATTAATATTTTGACAGCCAATAAATTGATGAGGTCACCTAGAATCTATGCAACATTTTTGCTCTGGTTATTATCAGAATTATTTGAACAACTACCCGAAGCAGGAGATCCTGAAAAACCAAAATTGGTTTTCTTTTTTGATGAAGCTCATCTTCTTTTTGATAATGCTCCCAAAGCTCTTCAAGAAAAAATTGAACAGGTTGCTCGCCTTATTCGATCTAAAGGGGTGGGTGTTTTTTTGTAAGCCAAAACCCATTGGATATCCCGGATGAAGTTTTAGGACAACTGGGAAACAGGATCCAGCATGCGCTCAGGGCCTATACTCCTCGTGACCAAAAAGCAGTAAAAGCTGCTGCCCAAACATTTAGAACTAACCCTATTTTAGATACAGAAACAGTAATCACCCAGCTCGGAGTAGGAGAGGCATTAATATCGTTTTTAGATGAAAAAGGGCGCCCAAATATTGTTGAGCAAGCACTTATTAGACCACCCTTTAGTCAGATAGGCCCCATAGAAACCAAGGACCGCAAGCGGATTATTCAAAGCTCTTTAGTCTATGGTGTTTATGAAAAATCTGTTGACCGTGAATCGGCATACGAGATGCTAAAGAAGCGAGCCGAGCAGGCCCCTAAACCAGCTCCAGCTTCAAAGAAGAAGCCCGGACGAAAAAGACAGGGAATCGTGGAAACCATGGCAAAGAGTGCGGCACGGAGTGTCGGTAGACAGATAGCCACTCAACTTATGAGGGGTATACTGGGATCCTTTCTGAAGAAGTAAAACCAAGGCTGTTTTATAGGCGCTTATCGGCATCATCCTGACTAATTCCAGGCAGTTAAATCAAGATTCTAAACCACTGCATTAATAAATGGGGATAAACTCTAAATATCTAATATCTGACTTTAAGATATGGGGAAGACTAAGCGTTTAACTAAAATATTACAGTCTTAAAGCTCAAAATACAGGCTGTCCTTTCTACGGCATATAAAAGTAAAAAGACTATAGAGAACAAATAGTTAGAAGAAGAGAGCAAAAGATGAAAATGCTTGCCTCTAATCTCCTTATAAAATAACTAAAAGTATCTCAGTGTGTTAAGAGGCAAAGTTACACACAGTGCTCAGATTACTTGTTCTCAGAATATATAATCACACATAATTTTATTATTATCATGTACAATTGCTGCACTGAAGTCTCGCTGAAGGTACACGGGTACATTTCATTTTCAAAACTGGTCTATATTCAGCGGCAATTTTATGCTTTAACTATTGACCATAACCACCTAAAAATACTAGACATTATTTTTTAAGAAAATTGCCGGTTTTGCACTGTAAAAATAAAAGTATTTTAACAAGCTGGAATCATTGAATATTTTGGGAATTCCAAGTTTACATAATTGGATATTATCGGACGTAAGTTTTAGGGCAAAATTACAGGTTTTTCAGATACAAAAGTAAAGAACTTTTATTCGGCGCCTTTGCCGAGATAGGCTTTTAATTTGGGTGAGAAGTTTCTTTTGATTAAAGTCTGTTTAATACTCCATTCCTCGCTCTGGGCAAATTCAGACAACAATCTGGTCTCAGATCCTTCCTTGAATGCGGCAGGAACTCCGTCTCTATAGAGAACTCTATTTTTATAGTGAGACGACACTCTTTTGCCCGGAGTAATAATACCCATCAGGTTAAGCGGATCGGAGGCGCTTATCGAAACAAGGGCGCCTGATTTTTGTTTTCTTCTCGCATCTCTAAGTCCGGCCACCGCCTCAGGCAGAGCGAACTGCTCACCCGTAACCCCCTCGACAAATCTTCCTCCTCTCACCTCTCCCCTCAGCTCAAGAAGTCTGAGCGCGCGAACCAAATCTCTCCAAGGCGGGGCAAAACTTTCGCGCTCAAGGAGTTTCCTAAACACTACTCCGTATCTCATTAGAAAAACCGTGGCGATGGCTCTCATCTCTTCTGATGATTTCTTATCTTCATCTTCTTGCTCTACGCTTCGGATCAAAGACCACCTCCCCGCCCCTTCCATATTAAAGCTCATCCTCTTTTTTCTTCTGCCTTTTTCAGTCTTGTATTTTGATCTGACAAGGAGAGCTCTTAACCCGGTGTAGCTGTCTGAGGTTATAGCACCTTTTGCGACGAGCTCAGACAACGAGCTCTCCACCTCTACTCTAAGACCCTTGGTTCCCGAAGCGATCTGTTCAAAAAATGAAGCTCCGTTTAAGGAAATAAAATCAAAAACTTTTTTTGTAGTATGAGATAAATCTTCAAAATTATTTTCCGGCACTTTGCCTATATTTTTCCATACATCTAAATTACTTCTTTTAACTATTGCGATCGGCGTTGTCTTTATTGGAGCGGGCTTCTTGCCTCCGTGGGTATTTGAAGTTCTGAATCTCCCCCACACTGCCGAGCCTGAGAGGCACAAGGTGTCTAGCCAAGTATGGTCATAATTCTTAAGGCGGGAAGAAAACAGATCCCCTTCCCAAGCCGCGGCAGGCGCTTCAAATCCTTCAAGCTGATCGAGCACTCTCCTTAAAGCCTCCACTCCCTCGGGCTGATCATCGGAGCCGACTCCGTGCCAGGAAAACAGAAAGCGCATGAAGTCTGATGCCGACACCGGCTCGATCTCTCTTCTAAGTTTGCTGAGAGTATATTTATTAATGCGCGCCAGAAGCCTCCTTTCGCACCACTCAAGCTCCCCAAGCTCAGGTGTGAAGCTCCCTCTAAAAACAAACCCCTCCCCTTCCAGCTTAAGCAATGCCTGGTCAATGTCAGAAAGCGAAACTCCCAATGTTTCGGAAATTAAAGCGGCCGTTACGGGTCCAAGGGCTTCCAATCTCCCTCTTATTATTTCAACAAGCGCTTCGTCCTTGCTTATAGTTTTTTCTTTCAGTCTTTCTGGGATTTCAATTTGTGGATTTAAAAACGCGTCTCCATGTATAGCGTTCATTTGAGTAAGCCGCTCAACCGCTACCCAAAACGCTTTACCGGTTTTCGTCGTTAAAACAGTTGCTCTATTTTGTGATACGAGCTCATCAAAAAAAGTAGTCCATTCATTAAACCCGCCCTCTTCCGCGGTTAGAAAACCACACAGTACCAAAGCGTCGTGTAGGTCATCGGCGGTCTCCGCTTCGGGCCACGCTTCATCTTTTACTATTTTTATGG
>DOCA01000034.1 GCA_003503995.1 Holosporales bacterium | reverse complement strand
GTTCCAAAACTAAACTACTATAGTCTTGTTTTCAAAGAGTGTATTCGTGAGCGTTTGGTCAAAATTCGTGGAATTTATGGATCTGATTGGGATAAGTTGCGGGCCAATGAACGCATTTGTATCCATAGCCTTTATTTTAATAATCCAAGGCTTGTTAACTGGAAATCAAATTTTAGAAAGCATATTAGGAAGTACATTGAAACCAATGAATCGCTGTGTATTACAACTCTGGCTTGGAAACTAATCTTGTCTGAGATACACAGCACCACAGTTCAGAACAAAAATTAACAACTGCTATTTAATTAAAAATATCATTTTTATCCACATAGTATTTTAATTCAATCAAATTATTTGACGGGTCAGAGACAAAGAAGGAAAAATGCCATCCTTTCTTATTTTGATAGCGTTCAAATAAATCTTTAAAGAAAGGCGCTTTTGCCTGTTTGCACAAGGTGTAAATTTTATCGAAAGCTTCACGGTTTTCCAAAATGATCCCATAATGCCTTGGATACATAGTAACGTCTTTTGAAATTGATTCTGGGTCCAGATGGGTGACGACTTGATGACCAAAAAAATCAAAGATAATGTAGTGGTCATATTCACGGCCAACAGTGGCTTCAAAGCAGTTGGTATAAAACTCTTTTGAAAGAGATAAATTGTGGCTCGGAATTGCCAGGTGAAAAATACTCATGGGTGTTTTACCTTTTTTAACGAGACAGTGTTGTGTAACTGAAACAGTGAAGTATTGATTTTCTAGGGTGGCTTGTCTAGGGTCCTTTTTAAGGAAAGGGGGGGGCTGTTAATAGGTTAATCCCCCCCTCTCAATATTAACTGACCTTTATACCAAGGCCGTTATCATTGGCCGAGACCTCTGCCTTTGTCATCAGTGTTCCTTCAAGTATTTTGGAAGCTAACTCATTTTGAAGACTTCTTTGAATGACACGCTTGAGAGGTCTTGCGCCATAAGCTGAATCATATCCTTCTTTGGCAAGCCAAGCTTTCGCCTTATCATCGATGGAAAAGGCGATATCTTTTTCCTTCAAAAGGCCTTCAAGGTAACGCAGCTGAATCTCGACAATGCCTTTCATATGCTTTGGTGCTAAGCGATTAAAGAGGAGAATTTCATCAAGGCGATTGAGAAACTCTGGTCTAAAAGCGCCACGCACAACTTCCATGACAAGGTCTCGAACATCTTCGGGCGATTCGCCTGCTTTTTGTTCTGCTAGGACATGACTTCCTAGATTTGAGGTCAATATAATAAGGGTGTTGGTAAAGTTCACCGTACGTCCTTGTCCATCAGTTAATCGACCATCATCTAGGACTTGAAGAAGGATATTGAAGACATCAGGATGAGCTTTCTCGACTTCATCAAAGAGAATGACTTGGTAGGGGCGACGGCGAACGGCTTCCGTGATAACGCCGCCTTCTTCATAACCAACGTATCCTGGGGGGGCACCAATGAGACGTGCCACAGCATGTTTTTCCATGTACTCGGACATGTCGACTCGTAACAAAGCGGTTTCGTCATCGAATAGAAATTCTGCTAGAGCTTTGGTGAGTTCCGTTTTACCGACTCCCGTTGGACCAAGGAATAAAAAGGAGCCCATGGGGCGATTAGGGTCTTGAAGACCGGCTCTTGATCGTCGCACCGCTTGGCTAATGGCTTTGATAGCCGTGTCTTGCCCAACAACGCGACGGCGGATATTATCTTCCATATGGAGAAGTTTATCTCGTTCGCCCTCTAGCATTTTATCCACGGGAACGCCTGTCCAACGGGAAACAATGGCGGCAATATCGCTGTCGGAAACTTCTTCCTTCACCATTGTATTTTTCTCAGATTCTTCTTCTTTATGTGTTTCGGCGATGGCAAGTTTTTTCTCAAGTTCGGGAATGGTGCCATAGGCGAGTTCCCCTGCTTTTGTAAGATTGCCTTCTCGTTGGGCTATATCTAAATCAATGCGGGCTTGATCCAGGTGTTCTTTAATCTTTTGGGAAGAAGAAAGCTTATCCTTTTCTGCTTGCCATTGAGAGGTCAGATCAGCGGATTGCTCTTCGAGCTTTGAGAGTTCCGTCTCAAGGTCGCCCAAGCGTTTTTGAGAGCCTGTGTCTGATTCTTTTTTGAGGGCCTCTCGTTCGATTTTCAGTTGAATGATTTTGCGATCAAGCTCGTCAATTTCCTCTGGCTTTGAATCTACCTCCATGCGCAGACGGCTGGCAGCTTCGTCCATTAGGTCAATGGCCTTGTCAGGTAAAAAGCGATCTGTGATATAGCGATTTGAGAGAGTGGTTGCTGCAACAATAGCGCTGTCCGTAATGCGGATTCCATGGTGTAACTCATATTTTTCCTTAAGGCCTCGCAAAATTGAAATGGTATCTGCAATGGTTGGTTCTGCTACGACAACAGGTTGAAACCGCCTTGCAAGGGCAGCATCTTTTTCAATATATTTTTTGTATTCATCAAGAGTTGTTGCGCCAACGCAGTGAAGTTCACCTCGGGCAAGGGCTGGCTTTAGCATATTAGACGCGTCCATGGCGCCATCGCCTTTACCTGCACCAACTAAGGTGTGGAGTTCATCAATAAAGAGAACAATCCCATCCTCCCCTTTAGCGACTTCGTTAAGCACAGCTTTGAGGCGCTCTTCAAATTCGCCGCGGAACTTAGCGCCTGCAATAAGAGCTCCTAGATCGAGAGAGAGGAGGCGGACGTCTTGCAAAGATTCGGGTACGTCTCCATGGATAATGCGTTGAGCAAGTCCTTCAACAATAGCAGTTTTACCAACACCAGGTTCGCCAATAAGAACGGGGTTGTTTTTTGTACGGCGTGAGAGAACTTGAATAGCGCGCCTGATTTCTTCGTCGCGCCCAATCACAGGATCAAGTTTGCCTTCTTGGGCGAGGGCAGTC
>DOCA01000005.1 GCA_003503995.1 Holosporales bacterium | reverse complement strand
CTTTGCGTCATTGGAACAGAGCGCCATGAAAGCCGTCGTGTGGATAATCAGCTTCGAGGCCGCTCTGGTCGTCAAGGAGATCCAGGTGCTTCTCGTTTTTATCTCTCACTTGAAGATGACTTGATGCGCATCTTTGGCTCCGATCGCCTTGATACCATGCTTCAACGCCTTGGCCTAGAAGAAGGCGAAGCTATCACGCACCCTTGGGTCAACAAAGCTCTCGAGCGGGCCCAACAAAAAGTTGAAGCACGCAACTATGATATGCGTAAACATCTTTTGAAATACGATGATGTGATGAATGCCCAACGTAAAGTTGTTTATACGCAACGCCGTGAGCTTATGGAAAAAGACGACATGAACGACGTTATTGAGGAAATGCGCGATGACGCCCTCGATGCCTTACTAGATCGCTGCATCCCCGAGAACTCTTTTGCGGATCAATGGAGTGTCGAGACTCTACATGAGGAAGTTTTGCGTTTATTTGGCATGAATCTTCCCATCAAGGACTGGGCATCAGAAGAAGGAATCGCAGAATCTGAACTGCGGGATCGCATTGAAACAGCTTCTAAAAAACACATGGCCGAAAAAGAAGGAAAATTCACGGCTCCCCTGATGCGTATGGCAGAAAAAAGCATTCTTTTGCGAGTCTTAGATACCTCTTGGAAGGACCATCTTCATAACCTTGACCACCTTCGCCAAGGTATTAATTTGCGAGCCATTGCCCAACGTGACCCTCTGAATGAATACAAACAAGAAGCTTTCACCATGTTTGAAGACATGATGACACAAGTATGTGAAACAACCGTTTCTTTACTTTCTCATCTTGAAATTGGCGTTGAAAATGAAGATGAACTAGAAGATGCAGCCCTTGAAGGAACAGAAACAGACCAAAGCGCCTTAAATTATAGTGGCCCAGCTAAGACACTTGAGGATACATCGAAACCCAAATCTGGTACGAAATCTATCGCACAGCGCCTTGCAAAATCTAACCCATCTCGGGCAAAAAAGGCAACAGGGACAAAAGTAAATAACGGCAAAAATAGCGATACAGATGTTTCGCGTAATGCCCAATGCCCTTGTGGCTCAGGTGAGCGTTACAAACACTGCTGCGGCAAAAAATAATAAGCTTACCCTAAAACATTATCCCCCTCATCATTCCCTTTTAAATGATGAGGAACTCCCCCACGATCGATAAGGGGGCAATGGAGTAGCTTATCATTATCCCAAAAAAGTTCCAGTCTAGGAAAGAGCGATCGACGACTATGTCTCATAGGAAGCTCTGCAAAAGAGCTGAAGCAATACTTTTATACGAAATTAAGATATACTGGTCTTATGGATATAAAAAAGCTGTCCCTCTTTTGTGATAAGTTAATTGACCTGATCTTGAAACCAGGGGATTGGATTTGCCATCTTTTTAAGGTGAAAGAAGGCGAACCGCGATACTTTTTGCGATTATATCTTAATATCTTTATCTACACAAAAATAGCTGTTTTTGGTGCTGTTTTCTTTGCCTTGCGCTCTATTTAAAAACCCAGAATAAATATTTTTATCACCCTTTCAAAAAGGTTTCAGTTACGCATGGCCTGTATGTGCAAAGAGATGCTCTGGGTCCACACCAAATTTTTCCAAGGTCCGTTGCCAAAGAGTGTTTGGGTTGGTATCAAATAAAATAGAACCATCTGCTGGTAGGGTAAGCCAACCATTTTTCATAATTTCTTCTTCTAATTGACCGCTGCTCCATCCCGCATACCCAAGGGCTAATAAGATATGATCGGGGCCATTCCCGAGAATGACATCATCTAAAACGGTTGTTGAAGCTGATAGTGCAATATCATTGGTAACCTCAACGGAGGCTTCTGCCATATAATCTGTGCTGTGTAAAACAAATCCACGACCAATTTCAACGGGGCCTCCATAATGCACCTGAATATCCAGGCTTTTATCAATATTTTCAAGATTTAACTGTTGAAGAAGATCTTCAAAGGTAACGGATTCAATAAGCTTATTCACCACAATTCCCATAGCGCCATGATCATCATGGCCACACATAAAAATCACTGACTTTTTAAAACGAGGGTCTTGCATTTGTGGCATAGCAACAAGGATCTGTCCTGTTAAGTGAAAATCTGTTTCAGCTATTTTCTTTACTTTTTTTGATGACATTCTGAACCCTATACCCTGTACCCATTTGTTCTTTAAAGAATAGCAGTTTTTGAAAAAGAACAATAGGCCTTGAAGCAACCTCTTTTTTATAGTTAGATTGAAGTATCCAACATTTTATAAAATACAGGGATTAAAAAATGAAACAATATATTTTAAATCATATGAAAATAGCTATCGTAAGCCTTTTGATTCTCTACCCTCAAGGGGTATTTTCCAGTGACAAAGGCATCGAAGAGGATGTTCTCGAAGTTGGCTCAACAAAGGTCCCTCTCAAATCTTTTGTAAACACACTCTTTAGCGAAGCCTTTGATGGCAAAAGAGCACAAACCTTAGTCCAATTGAGTAAGCACACAGAAACAAAAACCTTGTACCAGAATCCTCTTTTTCAAACAGCCCTTCGGGAAATGGAAGAAGGGAAAAGAAATACTTTTATTATGAGTCTCCCCTTTGAAGAAAAAAATCTCCTTAAACCCTACATTCATTGGTCTCTCCTAGGCTCCCTTGGCAAAGCTGAATCAAGCAAAGCAGAGAAAAGTGTCCTTGCCCTTCAAGAGCTCGATTTAGATAATGTTGAGGGCATGGTTGCTTCCTTGGATAATTCAGAGTTAAGAGCTCTCTTTGGCACGCTTTTCTCCCTAGACGATACTCCTCCAGCACATGATGCACCGTTTTTAGAGCGGTATTTTTATGAACAAAAAGGAGATGCAAAGATTCTCTCAGAAGATCTAGCTGATCAATCTGACCTTCTGAAAAAGGCAGAAAAAGGCTCTGAAGCATTTTATAATCTCGTTGGGCAACTCAATTTCCTAGGCAAGCGCCTTTACGCGGCTAATAATCCAAAAGACCATACCCTTGAAAATTTCCCAGATGGACTTTTATTTGGCTTTAGCCATGAGCTTGCGCACCTTGAGCTCACCTACTATTTCTTAAAAAATGTTGCAGAACGAGAAGATCGAAAAATAGATGCTCTAGCCGTCCAACTTAAAACAGCAGAAGGTGACTTAGCGCGTCAAAAGCGCTTGAATGTCCTTCTTAATACAACGATGCTTAAAAGAGAAATTGTGGCCTCATCGGCTGTTGCCTTAGATAAATTTTTATCCCTTCAATCTCCTTTAGATGCCTATGTCGCCCTTGGGAATTTTTTCCATAAGTATATTGCAGCCACAACAGATCCTCACGCCTCCAGCTCCCAATTGCCAGCATTCCACGCAGAACTGTGTGAATTAACATTTGGCCTTAGCCTAACACCGCCCGATCTTTTAGATATGGGGCTCTCCTCTCCTAAAGACGTGGAAGATATCACAGTTATTGTTGATGAAGGTTCCGGCAGCGGCGAAAGCATTGAGGTGCTGAGCGTAATCACACCATCAGATTACGACAAAGCCTCTAAGAAGCTTAAGGAAGTCGCTCAAACTTTAGGAAAGGAAGCCATTAGTCACAATTCAATGGAACAAGCACAAAGAGCAGGGCTAGTAGAGCACGCAGCTCTTATTGCCCAAAAGGCTAAAGAAGCAAGCGACAAAGGTAATCTTGAATTAGCAAACAGACTTATAGAGCGCCTTCAAAAAATTAAAGAAGAGCTCTCGACATTATAAGGTCCCATAAAGCGGTGTTCACTATCAAGCCTCTCGTTCCTGGGAGGCTTTTTTGTAAAAACTCCTCTGAAAACCTGTATAGGCCTTTTCAAAAAGAAGGGCAAAGGCCCCATTACCAAAAACATTGGCAGACGTTGCAATGGGATCAAATAAAATATAAAGAGCCAAAATCAAGGACAGCATCTCGGGCGAGAATCCAAGAGTAGATTCTAGAACAGGCAGAATAACCAAGACCCCTCCTCCTGGGACAGCTGCAACAGAAAAGCGCGCAATCACAAAAAAGAGGGTAAACGTTAGAAAGGCCGAAGGGTCTGGCAACGGTTGGCCAAAGGACACCATAATGGCTAGTGCCAAGATAGAGAGAGAAAAACAATCCCCAATCATATGGATATTAATACTCAAGGGCACAATACCGTTCACCACGGGATTCTTTGATGTTTTTTCCGAGGCTGTTGTGATGAGTGGAAGGGCTGACGCACTGGACATAGTGCTGAATCCTGTTACAAGGGCTGGCACCATATTACGAATACTAATCAACCATTTTGACGGATTAAAACGAGCAACAAAGCCATACAAAAGGATAATGTAGGTAAAAGCAAGAAGGGTAATCGCCACAAAAACAGAGAGGTAATTTTGAACAATAAGCGTTAAAATACCATCATGTTGCATCTTAAGAATAAACCCCAAAACAAAGACTGGAATCACAGGAATGAAAAGACGCTTTAAAAAGAGTAACGCATAGTGTTGCAGGTAACGGGCTATGTTTTGCCCTTTTTGAAAGCCCGTTAAAGAAACCAGAATGCCACATAAAAGACCTAAGAAAAGAGCCGTGTCATTGGATAAAAAGGAAGGAAAATCTAAATCCCAGAAAGGTAATAAATCGAGCGTTGAGGGTGTGAAAGCTTGAATATTATCCAAAGCATTTAAGGTGAAAATACCTAAGAAACCCGCCAAAGATGTCGCCGTAAAGTTTGATAAAATGACCATCAAAAACGCAATCATAACAAAGGAAAGAGCTCCGTTCCTAAGGGTGCCAATACTACTAAGTAAAAAGGAAAAAATAATAAAAGGAAGCACCATAAGCAAAGCTTCTTTGATGCTCAAGCTGATGGCATAAAGGATTGATTTAATTTCCGTTGAAACCATATCCCCAAAAAAAAGGCATAGAATAATTTCAGAAATTAAAATAAGAGGAAGTTTTAAATCAGCTAGTTTGCCCATGAAGATACCTTTTTTTCTTTGTGAAATACGTGATAAATTTTCTCAAAAATCTGGGCAAAAGCCCCGTTCCCAAGAACATTTGCAGAGGTAACAATGGGATCAAACAGAATGTAAAGGGCTGTGATCAATGACAGCATTTCTGGGGTAAAACCAAGGTACTTTTCAAGGATAGGAATCATGACCAAAATCCCTCCTCCCGGAACGGCGGCAACAGCAAATTTAGCCAACACAAAAAATAGGGTGAAAAGCATATATTCTTCGAGGGTCGGCAACGGGTGCCCAAAGGAGACAAGAATGGTGAGAGCCAAAATAGAGATAGAAAAACAATCTCCAATCAAGTGAATATTAATACTAATAGGGACAACACCTTTAACCTCTTCATTACCCGTATTCCTTGCAGCGCCTTCCATAAGAAGCGGCAGGGCTGAGGCGCTGGACATCGTGCTAAAACCTGTGATCATGGCTGGTAACATGTTCTTTAAATAACGGTGCCATGTCGCAATTTTGAAAGAGGAAGCAATGCCATAAAGAAAAATAATATAAGAAAAAGTCGACACAACAATCAGGGTAATGATTGCAAAATAATCTTGGAAAATCGAGTTGAGCAACCCACTGTGCTGCATGTTAAAAATGTACCCTAAAATGAACAGTGGAATAAGAGGGATAAAGCCTTTTTGCAAAAATGAAAAAGCAATAGATTTCATTTTTAAAGAGATAGCTTTTGTTTTGCTATGATTGGTAAATGCCAAAAGAAGCCCACAGGAAATACCTGCAAAAAGAGCCATGTCATTAGAGATGAATTGCAAGACTCTAAGACCCCAAAATTCTGTGATATTTCTCAAAGCCTCAGGTGTAAAAAATGTTTCCCAAAGAGGAACCAATTGTTGCGCCGTACCAGAATTATAATTAGCGATTTCGACATGATCTAAAAACTGTATGCCTAAAAATCCGCCCAAAGATGTTGAAACATAATTAGAGATAATCACAAGGGAAAAGGCAAGAGCCGTAAAGGTGAAGGCTCCTCTTTTTAAGGCTCCAAGGCTGCTAAAGAGAATCGAAAAAATGATAAAGGGAAGG